>WYBA01000399.1 GCA_011526095.1 Myxococcales bacterium
CGAGACCTGGCTCCGCGCCAGCCTGCGTGCGTGCCCGCGGCCGGCCTCGTCAGCGTGAGCGTGTGCGCCTCCGTCTCCCCGCTCATCCTCGACCAGGCCCGAGCGCCAGGCGCTGCCCCTACGAACAGCTCGTCCAGGCTCGCAGGATCTCGAAGTCCGCTCCTCCTGGGCCCGGCCGAGCGCCAGCGCCCTTCGACGGGGCTCAGGGTGAGCGGCACAAGGCTGCTCGTCAGAGCGCGATCTCCGACGACGTCGGTGGGAAGCTCGGGACGAGCGGAGGGGATCTACGCTGCTCGACCCTCCCAGGGTGAGCGGCACAGGGCTGTTCGCCAGACGGCCATTCCCGACGACGTCGGTGAGAGGCCGCGGACGAACGGACTCTTGCCTGCGTCGCAAACTGACGGGCATTGCGACTAGTTAGTTAGGCGGAGCGAAAGCGAGGCGACCTCCGCGGCCGCCTAGGCGTCGCGCAGCGAGACCTCCTCGATCGTCGCGAGGAAGTCGGGGCGGGCCTGGCGTCCGCGCGCCGCGAGGTCCGCCCACGACGCGACCATGAACGCGACGTCGACGTAGTAGTGGCGATCCTCGACCCGGCGGAAGCCCATCAGCACCGGGCGCTGGTAGCCCGTCGCCTTCTTGTGCGAGGTGCACAGCGCCCAGTCGAGCGGGCCGCCGTCGGCGCGCGCGGCCGCGATCATCCGCTCGCCGAGCCACAGCGCCACATCGGCCACGAGGCCGCTCCACCGCCACGCGTCCGGGCCGTCGAGCGCGGGCTTGCCGGCCGCGGCGAGCGCGGGGCGGAGCCACGCCCCGACCTCGGCCGCCGCCGCCGGTCCGTCGAGCGACACGCCGTGCCGCGCGGCGAGCGCGGCGAGCGCGGCGCGGCGCGCCGGCCGCGCCGCGAGCAGCCGCTGCAGGTGCGCCTCCGCGACCGGGCGCGCGACCTCGCGCAGGGGGGCGTCGAGCTGCGCGTCGAACGGCAAGTAGTCGCCCCAGTCGAGGCCAGCCACGCGCTGACTATGGCATGGTCGTGGTCACTCGTGTCCGGTCGCCGCCAGCTGCGCCTCGACACCCTCGTGCTGCGGCGCGATCTGTGGTCGGGGCTGACCACGTTCGCGCCCGCCGCCGAGCCGGGCCTGATCTGCCACGGCGACGAGCACGCGGCGCTCGGCGAGCTGCGCCTGCTCTTGTCCGAGGTGCTCGGCGCGGCGCGGCCGGCGCGGCTGTCGCGCCACCTGCTGCCCGCGGGCACCTCGCTCGAGACCGTGATCGTCCCGATCGAGCGCCGGTCGCTGCCGCCGCGGCTGCGCACGCCCCTGCCGATCGCGTTCACCTGCATCCGCGTGCCGCAGGGGCGCGACGCCTGGGTGATCGTCCCGGCGATCGACCACACGTTCTACCTGCGCGCGGGCGACGACCTCGACGAGGCGGCGCGCGCGGAGATCGCCCGCGTCGTCACCGCGCTCGACGGCGGCGAGGGCTCGCACGCCGGCGTCGGCGGCGCGGCCGACGTGCTCGGCATGCTGCCCGCCGCGCGGACCTCGCTCGAGCCGCTCGACGTGTTCGTCGTCGCGGACGCCGCGGCGGCGGCGAGCTCGCGCAAGGCCGCGCTCGACGAGGAGCGCCGGCGCCAGGCGGCCGAGACCCTCGACGAGGTCGGGGAGAAGCTGCACGACCGGCTGGCGCGGCGCGGGATGGTCCAGCTCGTCGGCCGCGATCGTCCGCTCGCGGAGCTCGACGCGCTGCTCGCCGGGCGCGACCGGCTCGGCGTGCTGCTCGTCGGCGACGAGGCGGTGGGCAAGACCGCGCTGATCGAGGCGTGGGCGGCGCGCCACCCGCGCCGCGCGGCGTGGGTCACCTCGATCGCCCAGCTCGTGGCCGGCGCCAGCGGCCTGGGCGAGTGGCAGGAGCGCGTCGCCAGGGTGATGGAGGCGGCGGAGCTGCTCGACGCCGTGCTCTACCTCGACGACTTCGGCGCGCTGTTCGCCGACAAGCCCGAGGAGGGCGGGGTGGACGTCGCCGCCGCGCTGCGCCGGTTCGTCGCCGGCGGGCGCGTCCGGCTGCTCGGCGAGATCACGCCGCCGGCGCTCGAGCGCGCCGAGCGCCGCGACGTCGCGCTGCTCGGCGCGATGACGCGGATCCGGCTCGAGCCGCTGACGCCGGCCGAGACCGTCGGGGTGCTGCGCGCGCGCGCCGCGCTGTGGGCGCGGGTCGAGCCGGGGCGCCCGTCGATCGCGGACGTCGCGCTCGCGCCGGTGGTCGAGCTGTGCCGGCGCTACCTGCCGTACCGCGCGTTCCCCGGCAAGGCGGTGCGGTTCCTCGAGGAGCTGCGCGCCACCCGCGAGACCGTGCGCGATCCGTCGGGCAAGCCGATGGCGCTGGGGCTCGACGACGCCTACGACGCGTTCTCGCTGGTCACCGGGATCCCGGCGTTCCTGCTGCGCGACGACCGCGAGCTGCACCTCGACGAGGTGATCGGCCGGCTGCGCAAGCGGATGATCGGCCAGGACGAGGCGGTGCGCCGGGTCGCCGAGACGATCTGCGTCGCCAAGGCGCAGCTCGCGCCCGGCGACAAGCCGCTGGCGACGTTCCTGTTCGTCGGGCCGACCGGCGTCGGCAAGACCGAGCTGGCGCGCGCGCTCGCCGACTTCCTGTTCGGCTCCGAGCAGCGCCTGGTGCGGTTCGACATGAGCGAGTACGGCGACGCGTGGGCGGCGCAGCGCCTGATCCGCGGCAGCGAGGGCGGCGGGCGCGACGGCCTGCTCACTGCCAAGGTCCGCGAGCAGCCGTTCTCGGTCGTGCTGCTCGACGAGATCGAGAAGGCGCACCCCGCGGTGTTCGACCTGCTCCTGCAGGTGCTCGGCGAGGGCCGGCTGACCGACGTGCGCGGCCGCACCGCGTACTTCCACAACACGATCATCGTGATGACGTCGAACCTCGGCGCGGTCGGCGCGCGCGCCGCGCTCGGGATCGCGCCGCCGGGCGACGCCGCGACCCGCGACCGCCAGGCCGAGCTCGAGCGCTACCGCGCCGCGGTCAACACCGCGTTCCGCCCCGAGCTGGTCAACCGGATCGATCGTGTGATCGCGTTCCACCGGCTGGAGCGCGCCGAGGTCGCCCAGGTCGCGCGGCTCCAGCTGGCGAAGCTGGCGCAGCGCCGCGGCCTCGGCGGCGCGGGCATCGGCCTGGAGGTCACGCCCGCCGCGCTCGACGCGCTCGCCGCCGGCGGCTACTCGGCGGCGTGGGGCGTGCGCGCGCTGCGCCGCCACGTCGACGACCGCCTCGTCGCGCCGCTCGCCCACCAGCTCGGCCGGCTCGGCGGCGAGGTCACCGGCGCGCTCGCCCACGTCCGCCGCGGCGACGAGCCGCTGCCGCCGGAGCTGCCGGCCGGCGCGCAGCTGGCGTCGGTCGAGGTCGCGTCGCCGACGGGCGGCGACGGCGCCGCGCCGCTGGTGATCAGCGTCCACCGCCGGTCGCGCGCGTCGTCGCGCCGCGCGGTCGCCGGCGTGATCGCGATCGCCGACGTCCGGCGCGCGCTCGACGCGCTGATGGAGCGCGCCGAGATCGGCGAGATCGCCGAGCACCTCAAGTGGCTGCGCAGCCAGCTGGCCCAGGGCGGCAGCGCCGGGGCCGCCGCCGGCGGCAAGCCGCGCGGCGGCAAGCAGGCGCTGTCGAGCGAGCAGCTCCAGGCGATGCAGACCGAGCTGGCCAAGCTGACGACGGCGTGGGACGCGGCGGCGGCGCCGCGCGACGAGCTGCGCGCGGCCGAGGAGCTGGCGATGGTCGCGCTCGCCGCCGGCGAGGAGGCCGACGAGCTCGTCGCCTCGGCCGACGAGCTCGAGCGCACGTTCCGCCGGCGCTACTTCTGGCTGCTCACGGCGCGGCTGCCGCGCCGCGACGCGGTCACGCTCGCCGCGCACGGCGTCGATCACCACGCCGGCGTCCAGCGCTGGGCGCTGGGGCTGTGCGCCGACGCCGAGCGCCGCGGCTGGCGCGTCGCGATCCACCTGCGCAGCTCGGCCGGCGGCCGCGGCGACTGGCCGCCGGAGCGGTCGTGGGGGCCGCCTCGGACGAGCGGCGAGCTGCGGGAGCTGGTCGGCAAGGGCCAGGCGGTGCGGTCGCTGCTGGTGCGCGTCGATGGGCCCGGGGCCGGCGCGCTCTACGGGCTCGAGGGCGGCACCCACCGGTTCCACCGCGTCGCCTCGGTCGATCCGTGCCACCTCGTGGTCGAGCGGATCGCGCTGCAGACCACGTTCACCGACGCGCAGTGGCTGTCGCCGGCGCTGGCCTCGGCGTGGCCGACGCAGCCGCCGCGCGGCGCCGCGCACCGCGAGCACGAGGACGAGCGCGGGGTGTGGGTGCGAGGCAAGAAGGAGAAGGTCGCGGTGCCGTGGCCGGAGTACTTCGCGCGGCTCGAGGAGATCGCGCTGGCCGACGCGCTCGGGCGGCTCGACGGTGCCGCCGGCGGCGGTGACGAGGGAGACGGAGGAGGCGAGGACCTGGCCGATCTCTACGCCACCGAGCTCGACGCCCAGGCCGCGGCCGCCGCCGACGCGACCGGCGGCAAGGGAGGCGGCGCGTGAGGGTCAGCTTCACCGTCGGGATCTTCGCGCGCCGCGACGGCGCCGAGCAGACGTGGTGGGCGCTGACGCCGCCGGCGCACGCGGTCAGCGCGTCCGGCGTCAACGAGACCCGGTTGCGCGAGAACCTCGTCGACCGGCTGCGCGCCGAGCTGCGCACGGCGCCGCCGCACCTACATGAGCGGTTCCAGCTGCTGCCGGGGACGCGGCTGGAGAAGGTGCTGATCGACGTCTCGACCCGGCCCGACGCCGCCGGCAAGACCCGGCGGATCGCCGGCACCTTCCCGCTGGTGTGCGTGCCGCGCTGGCTCGACGGCGAGCACCAGCGGTTCGTGTGCTTCCACCCGCTGGCGCCGGCGCACTGGTTCGCCGCGACGACGATCGCCGAGGTCGCCGAGCTGGCGCCGCACTTCGCGCGCGTGGCGTGGGCCGAGATCGACGACGGCGATCTCACCGAGATGGCCACGACGGGCAAGGAGCGCCTGACGACGGTCAGCTTCGCCGCCGACCCCAAGTCGCTGCTCGACGAGCTGCGCGCCGGGCCGGGCAAGCAGCGCGCCGGCGCGTCGCGCGGTCACGAGCCGGTCCTCGCCAAGCTCGGCGTCGATCTGACGGCGCTCGCGGTGAACGGCACGCTGCCGATGGGCGTGCCGCGCGAGCCGTACCGATCGCAGCTGCAGCGCCTGCTGTGCGGGGCACGGCTGCGCTCGACCGTGCTGGTCGGCCCGCCGGGCGTCGGCAAGCGCACGCTGCTGCACCGCTGGATCGGCGATCGGCTCGACGACGACGGGTTCGCGCTGCACCGCAACCTCGACAAGATCCACAAGGTGTGGCGGCTGTCGGGCAAGCGGATCATCGCCGGGATGTCGTACCTGGGCGACTGGGAGAAGCGGTGCCTGGCCGTCGCCGACGAGGCGCGCAAGCAGCGCGGGATCCTGTGGCTCGACGACCTGCACCTGTTCGGGCGGATCGGCCAGTCGCGCCAGAGCGATCGCAGCCTCGCCGACTTCTTCCGCGGGCCGCTCCAGCGCGGCGAGCTGACGATCGTCTCGGCGCTCACCGCCGAGCAGCTCGCGCGGCTCGAGGACGACGCGCCGGCGCTGGCGTCGCTGCTGGTCCGCCTGCCGGTGCAGCCGGCGACGACCGCGCAGACGATGGAGCTGATGATGGCCGAGATCCGCGCGCTCGAGCAGCGGGCGCGGATCGACCTGCACCCGTTCGTCCCGCGCACCGCGATCGAGCTGGGCGCGGCGATGTTCCCGTGGACGTCCTTGCCGGGCAGCGCGATCGACCTGGTGCGCAAGGTCGCCGCCGCGTGCACGCCGCCGGGGCAGACCAAGGCGCGCCGCCGGGTCGAGGCCGAGGACGTCGTCCGCTACCTCGCGCGCACGACCGGCCTGGCCGAGGAGCTGCTCACCCTCGACACGCCGCTCGATCCGCGCGCCGTCGAGGCCGCGTTCACCCGCCGCGTCATGGGGCAGCCCGAGGCGGTGCGCGCCGCGACCGACATCGTCATGAAGGTCCGCGCCGGCCTGGCCGATCCGGCGCGCCCGCTCGGCGTCTACCTGTTCACCGGGCCGACCGGGACCGGCAAGACCGAGCTCGCGACCGCGCTCGCCGAGTACCTCTACGGCGACGTGTCGCGGCTGGTCCGGCTCGACTGCAGCGAGTTCGGCGGGCCCGACGCGCCGGCGCGGCTGATCGGCGATCGCCTGTCGCCCGAGGGCCTGCTCACCCAGCGGATCCGCGAGCAGCCGTTCTCGGTCGTGCTGCTCGACGAGATCGAGAAGGCCCACCCGAGCGTGCTGGCGCTGCTGCTCCAGCTGTTCGACGAGGGTCGGCTGACCGACGCCGCCGGCAACGCCGCGAGCTTCGCCCACGCGGTCGTCGTGATGACGTCCAACCTCGGCGCGCGCAAGACCCAGCCCGCCGGGTTCGGTGACCACGACGCCGCGCTGCTCGCCGAGGTCGCGCGCGCGGTGCGCGAGTTCTTCCCGCCCGAGCTGTGGAACCGGATCGACCGTGTCGTCGCGTTCCACCCGCTGTCGGCGGCGACCGCGGCGCGGATCGTCGACAAGGAGCTGCAGCGCCTGCTGGCGCGGCGCGGGCTGCGCGAGCGCTCGGTGTTCGTCTACGCCGGCGCCGCGGTCAAGGCGCGCGCGGTGGCCGAGGCGTTCGACCCGCGCTACGGCGCGCGCACGGTCAAGCGCTGGCTCGAGGACCGGATCGCGGGGCTGCTCGCCGACGAGCTCGCGGCCGGCGGCACCGCGCGGATGCGGGTGATCCGGATCGTCGAGCAGGGCGGGGCGCCGGCCCTGCACGTCGAGCCGATGACCGAGGCGGCGCAGCTGCCGGGGCGGCTCGCGCTCGAGCCGCTGCTCGAGGTGTCGGCGCAGGCGCTGGCGCCGCACGCCGCGGTCACGGCGGGCGCGGTGGCGAGCGCGCTGGAGTCGCGCGCGGTGCGCGCGGCGGTGGCGGCGGCGCGGGACGCCGGCGAGGCGTACGCGGCGGACCGCCTGGTCGACCGGCTGCGCCACGTGCTCGGCGCGCTCGGTGGCGCCCCGGGCGGCCGCGGCCTGGACGTCTCCGGGGCGAACGGCGGCGACGGCGGCCGTCGCGCGCTCGATCGCGATCTCGCGCTCGCGGCGCTGGCGGAGGCGTCGCTGCTGCGCCGCCACCTCGGCGCGCTCGCCGACGCCGACGCGCACGTCGTGACGGTGTCGCTGGTCGGCGTCGGCCACGGCGCCGGCCCGGCCGCCGCGCCCGCGGGCGTCGCCGCGCCCGCCGATCCCGACGCGCCGGGCTCGGTCGCGTGGCTGGCGCGCGCGCTCGCCGGCGCGGGCTACACCGGCGACCTCGGCGGCTGGCTCGACGTCGGCGCCGCGCGCCGCGCCGACGGCACGATCGTTACGTTCGCCGCGGAGCCGAGCAAGGGCGTGGTGGCGTGGGCCGACGCGCTCGCGGCGCCGTGCGCCCACGTCGTGCTGGTGCTGCGCGACGTGCTGATCGCGCCGGCCCTGGCCGGCGAGCACGGCAGCCACGTGTTCCAGTCGCTCGCCGGCGAGCCGGAGATCGTCCGGGTCGAGGTCACGCCGGGCGCGCGCGACCCGCGCGCCGCGGTGGTCGAGCACCGCCGGCTGCTCGAGGCGTTCGAGGCGGCGGTCGACGCCCACCACGCGCGGCCCGCCGCTGGCGCCGGCCCCGATGGCGCGGGCGTGCTGCCGCCCAACCCCGAGCGCCTGCTGCCGGTGGTGCGCCGGCTCGGCTACCAGGCGCCGCTGCGCGCGGGCGAGGCGTGGAAGGTCGAGGTCGAGGACTTCGTCACCGGGTGGTCGGCGTCGCTCGATCTGCGCGGGCCGGCGACCGCGCTCGAGCTGGCGCGCTGGCTGCGGTGGAGCGCCGTGCCCGAGGACGCCCCGGCCGACGCCGACGCTGGCGCGGCGTCGCCCGCGCCGGCGCCGGGGCCGGGGCCGGCGAACGGAGGCGCGCCGTGAGCAAGCCCAGCTTCCGCGTGTTCTGGATCGAGCACACGCCGCCGCTGGTGGCCGAGCGCGACGGCGAGCCGGTCCCGCGCAAGCGCTCGGGCACGCTGCTGCGGCGCTACGAGCGGCTGTTCGACACGCCGCCGCCGTCGGCGATCGGCGACACCGAGGAGGACGTCCTCGCCGAGCTGGAGCGCCAGCTCCTGGTCCTGCGGGTCGAGGGCGAGGACCTGGCGCGCTACCTGTGGACCGAGACGTTCGAGGCGCGGCGGGTCGACGTCGAGGTCCACCCGCAGTCCTCGGTCGGCGCGACCCGCGCGATCGGCGTGCGCACGATCCCGCTGCGCGTCGGCGTCGCGGTGTGCGAGCTCGACGAGGGCGGCTACAAGGCGTTCCTGCCGCGCGTCGGCTGGTCGCTCGTCGTCGAGAGCCTCGACATCCTGCCGACCGTGCTCGGCCAGGTCGTGTTCGCCGCGCTGCTCGGCTCGGACCCGGCGTGGGTCTACGACTTCCGCCGCGAGGGCGAGGAGCGGGTCGAGCCGTGGCAGACGCCGCTGGCCGCCGAGGTCGCCGGCCGCGGGCGCCGCCCCGGCGCCGACGAGGCGGACGGCGTGCTGCCGCAGGTCGCCGAGGACTGGGTCGAGAAGCTCGAGCACAAGCGGTTGCCGGCGATCGTCGGGCCGTCCGGCGCGTTCGACGACGTCGCGCCGCTGCTCGACCGCGATCGCATGCCATCGCTGCTGCTGGTCGGGCCGCCGGGCGCCGGCAAGACCGCGCTGGTGCGGCGGATCGCGCGCGCGCTGCTCGATCGCGGCCGCGGCAAGTCGGGGCGCCGGCGCCGGCTGTGGTCGACCTCGGCCGACCGCATCGTCGCCGGCATGGTCTACCTCGGGATGTGGCAGGAGCGGTGCCTGCAGATCGCGCGCGCGATCAACACCAGCGGCGACCTGCTCCACGTCGACCGGCTCGTCGATCTGATCCGGCCGCAGTCCGACGGCGCCGCGATCTCGGACCTGTTCGCGCCGGCGATCCGCGCCGGCGAGATGGCGATCATCGCCGAGGCGTCGGCGGCCGAGCTCGAGCGGTGCCGCCGCCGCGCGCCGGAGCTGGTCGACGCGCTCACGGTGATCCGCGTCGACGCGCTCGCGCCGGCGCAGGTCGTGCCGCTGGTCGCGCTGTACCAGCAGAAGAAGGACGACGTGCTGACGATCCACCCCGAGGCGGCGCGCCGGCTGGTGTCGCTGCTCGGCGCGTTCCGCCGCGACGTCGGGTTCCCCGGCAAGGTGTTCACGTTCCTCGACTGGTGGAACCAGGACGCCGAGCGCCCGCGCGGTGCCGCGCTGCCGCGCGATGTCGTCGCGGCGTACGCGCGGTGGAGCGGGCTGCCGGTCGAGCTGATCGCCGACGAGCAGCCGGCGACGTCGCGCGACGTCGCGGCGGCGCTGCGCCAGGGCGTCGTCGGCCAGGACGGGGCGTGCGCGATCGCCGGGCGCGTCGTCGCGCGGCTCAAGGCGGGGCTCGACGATCCGGATCGCCCGGTCGGGACGCTGTTGTTCATCGGGCCGACCGGCGTCGGCAAGACCGAGCTGGCCAAGCAGCTCGCGGCCTACCTGTTCGGCTCGCCGGACCGGCTGATCCGCCTCGACTGCAGCGAGTACGCCGCGCCGGGCTCGGCCAGCCGGCTGCTCGACGCCGGCTCGGGCGCGCCGAGCCTGGCCGAGAAGGTGCGGGCGCAGCCGCTGTCGATCGTCCTGTTCGACGAGATCGAGAAGGCGCACCCCGAGGTGTTCGACCTGCTGCTCGGGGTGCTCGGCGAGGGCCGCATGACCGACGCGCTCGGCCGGCCGTGCGACTTCCGCATGACCGTGATCGTGATGACGTCGAACCTCGGCGCGCGCGAGGCGCGCACCACCGGCTTCGCCTCCGCCGGCCAGCCCGACTACTTCGCCGCCGTCCGCGCGCACTTCCGCCCCGAGTGGCTCGGCCGGATCGACCACGTCGTGCCGTTCGCGGCGCTGGCGCCCGAGCACGTCGCGCGGATCGTCGACCTCGAGCTGGCCAAGGTGCGGCAGCGCCCGGGCCTCGTCCAGCGCGCGCTGACGCTCGACGTCTCCGCCGCGGCGCGCGCGGCGCTGGCCGCCGGCGGGTTCGACGAGCGGATGGGCGCGCGCCCGCTGCGCCGGCTGATCGAGGAGCGCGTGGTCACGCCGCTGGCGGTGCGGATGGCCGCCGAGCCCGGCCTGCGCGACGCCACGGTCGCCGTGATCGCCGCCTCCGAGCTGCAACCCGGCGAAGATCCAGGCGATCGCATCGTGGTGTGAGGGTGTGCGCGGCGCCGGCGCGCGCGCCCGGCGCGGCCGCGGGCGTCGCCGCGTAGACCCTCCGCCGGCTCCGGTGCGTTGGTGGCAGGCATGAAGCTGCGCAAGATCGCCTCCGCCACCGCCGCCACGGCGCTCGCGTTCGGCACCCTCGCGTCCCCGACGTTCGCCAAGAAGATGCCGCCGCAGCAGATCGCCGAGGACGCGCCGGCGCCCACCTACGGCGAGATCGTCGCCGCGGTCGCCGACATGGTCTACGACGGCGAGGCGCAGCGGATGGTCGCCGACAAGGGCCTCGGGATCGTCAACGTGATGTGGGAGGACACCGGCCGGTGGGAGGGCAGCTCGGTCGGCCCCAACATCAGCGACGTGACGATCGAGGTCGAGGCCGACAGCCAGACCCACGCGCGCTACCTGATGCCGGTGATCCGGTTCGACAACTTCACCGACAAGACCGGCGACGTGAAGCTCGACAAGATCTTCCTGCCGATCGGCAACGAGGACGGCAAGAAGCTCAAGGTCATCTCGCTGAAGGACCTGCTCGCGAACCCGGGCAAGTACATGAGCGTGCCCGACAAGGGCTCGATCAAGGGCGGCTCGCTGCTCGCCGAGCGCGACACCCACGCCCTCGTCAGCGCGCAGCACGCCTTTCTGCCCGTGCCCAAGGACGGCAAGGCGACGTTCTGGCCGGTGATCTTCAACTACCAGTCGTACGAGGACAACCCGGCGGTGCTGACGATCCTGATCACCCGCCAGGGCACGAGCATGACGGTGATCGACAACCAGCGCGACACCGTCACCGGCGGTGCGAGCTGGGGCCAGCGCCTGTACTTCAACCACGACGGGGAGAAGGCGCCGCTGATCGCCGAGCGCCTCAAGGATGTGAAGTCCAAGGGCAAGACCGCCAACGGCGAGGACGCCGCGTCGCTCGGCGAGGACGCCAACCTCCTGATGATCGTCCAGGTGCCGCTCAAGCAGAAGGAGCCGCCGCGGATGGCCTACGACGAGAGCGACTACGACGACTACGGCGGTGACATGCCGGCGGCGGCGGAGGGCGCGGGCTCGGGCGGCGGCTACGCCGGCGGCGCCAAGAGCACGGCGCGGCGCGACCGCGCGCCCGACGTCGACGTCGCGGTGCTCGGCCACGGCGAGGCCGAGGGCCCGTACACCGAGCTCGACGGCCTCACGATCGAGCGCGACGACCGGTTCCCGGTGCGCGTGACGGTGCAGTTCTACCAGGCGACCTCGAACGGCGCGGTGTCGCAGGCCGACATCGACCGCATGGCCGAGCAGATCGAGAAGGTCTACGGCAAGGCCGACTACGTCGGCTCGCTGGTGACGCCGGGCCCGCGCGACAAGCAGCGCCCGACGCGGTGGACCGGCGCGGGCCCCGCGCCCGACTCGCTCGGCTGGTATCACTTCCCCGGCCTCGCCGCGCGCTACCGCAAGTACGGCTGGTACTGGCTGCCCGACCTCCGCCCGTTCCCGGCGGACGGCGACGACAGCGACGCGGGCCCGAAGGTCGGCATCGCCGAGTAAGGGCGGCATCGCGGAGTAGCGCCCGCGCGCGGGGCCCTGTTACCCTGGGCCGGTGATTCCGGTCCTGGTCACGGTGGTCGAGGCCGACCTGCCGCTGCGGGTCCGGCGCCGGGAGGACCTCGGCGTCGAGCCGCAGGTGGCGGTGGTGCTGGGCGACGCGCCCGACGGGCTGCCGCTGATCCTGCGGGTGGAGCGCCGCGCCTCGGTCGAGACCGCGGTGCGCACCGCGCTGGGGCACCCGACGACGCTGGACCCCGAGGTCGACCGCGCACTCGGCGCGCTCGAGACGGCGGTCGCGACCAGCGCGCGCGGCGCCGGCGTGTTCGAGATCCGCGGCGAGACCCGAGGCCCGCGCCTCTACCGCACCGCCGCGACCGTCGGCGTGCTGCTCGGCGAGTCGATGCTGTCGCGCATCCTCGGCGCGCAGAGCCCGCTGATCCTGGCCGAGGATCGCTACGCACCGTCGAGCCGGCCCGAGCGCGTCACCAACACCGCCGTGCTCGCCGCGGTGTCGCGCGCGACCGGGCCGGTGACGCTGATGAAGGGCCTGGCGACCAAGCGCCACGTCGCGGTGCCGCTGCGCTCGGGGCCGGCGTTCCTCGTCGAGGACGAGGGCAACGACCCGGAGTCGCTCGAGCCGCTGCGGTTCGAGGACCTGCGGCCGGTGCCGTCGGCGCGGTTCCACGCGCGCGGTCGCCGCGAGGCCGACGGCGCGCTCGGCGATCTCGAGGCGTACCGCCGCGCGGTGTTCGAGAACCCGACGATCGGGTGGAGCGTCGCCGCCAGCGACGTCGGCCAGATGATCGTCCAGCTCGCGCGCAGCCTCGCCGCGGTCCACGACGAGGGCCGCGTCCACGCCGACGTCAAGCCGGCCAACACGGTCATCACGGCGACCGGCGCCGTCGCGATCGATCCGATCGGCGTGACGATCGGCCACGTCTCGCCCGGCGCGACCCCGGGCTGGGCCGCGCCGGAGCAGATCCTCGCGCGCGAGGTCGTGCCGGCGACCGACGTCTACCCGCTCGGGCTGATGGCGGCGCGCCTGCTCGGCGCGGCGATCTACGGCGAGGAGCGCAGCTTCCTCGTCCCCGTCGGCAAGGGCGAGTGCCGGCGGGTGCGCCTGCTCTCCGACCAGGACGTGTTCGTCGATCCCGACGGCACGCCCGGGCTGTCGCGCCGCGTGCGCGAGGGCTGGCAGGAGTTCGTGCGCGAGTGCGTCGAGTTCGATCCCGACGATCGCCCCGGCTCGATCGGCGCGTTCGCCGACCGCTGCGAGGAGCTGCTCGCCGAGGAGCCGCTCGGCTGGCGGCTGCCGCTGCCCGGCGGGCCCGGCACGCTGCGCCGCGACGTCGACGTCCTCGGCGCGATGCAGCCGAGCTGGGTCGTCAGCGACTTCCGGTAGGCGCGCGGCGCTCCACCACCCGCGGCACCAGCGCGGCGGCGAGCACGGCGGCGACGATCACGACGCCGCCGTGGACGAGGCCGAGGTGCCAGGCGTCGGCGATCGGGCAGTGCAGGTGCAGGACGAGGCCGCCGAGGCTGCCGCCGGCGGCGCCGAGGCCGGCGGCGGTCCACCGGCTGCCGACGGGCAGCGCGCCGCGCAGCGCGAGCGCGCCGAGCACGACGGGCACGAGCGCCGTGAGCAGGCCGAGCTCGAGGCAGCCGTGGCCCTCGTGCACGCGCGCCAGCCCGAGCTCGATCGAGCCCTCCGCCGACGGGTGCATGACGAGGCCGGCGGTGACGAAGCCGAGCGCGACGATCACCGCGGCGATCCCGGTGGTGCGCCACCGCGGCATCACCGCGCCGCGCCGCGGGACCAGCGCGAGGTAGGCCAGCGTCGCGAAGCCCGCGAACCACGCCGCGCCGTAGCCCGCGATCCACCACACCGGCAGGCCGTGGAGATCGCGCCGCACGGTCAGGAGCACCACCAGCGCCGCGGCGTACGCCAGGCTGAGGCCGCCCACGCGCGCCAGGTCGCGCCACGGCCGGCGCGGCGCGACCGGCGCGAGGCGCGACAGCTCCGCCTCGAGCGCGCCGCCCAGCGGCGGCGGCGGCAGCGCGAGGCCTGGCAGTCGATCGAGCTCGGGGACGTTCGGGCTCACGCGGCACCTCCGAGCAGCTTGCGCAGCGCGACGTAGCCGCGGTGCGCGCGCACCTTCATCGCGCCGGGCGTGGTCCCGGCGATCTCGGCCGCCTCGGCGATGCTGCGGCCGTCGAGCTTGGTCAGGATCACCGCCTCGCGCTGCTGCGGCGGCAGCGACTCGAGCGCGGCCATCGCCGCGGCCGCGACCTCCGGGTCGTGCCGCGGCGCCGCGTCCTCGGCGGCGGCGCGCTCCTGGCCGGTCAGCGTCGCCGCGACCTCGGGCACCTCGCCCTCGCGGTCGACCCGGGCGATCGCGCGCTGGCTGCGGCGCGCCTCGTCGAGGAACGTGCGGTGAGCGATCGCGTAGATCCACGGCACGGGATCGGCGCCGCGGACGTAGGCGGCGCGCGCCCGGTGGACCTTGAGGAACGTGTGCTGGAGCAGGTCCTCGGCGACCGCGCGGTCCCGGGCCATGTGCGCCAGGTACCCCAGCAGCCGCGGGGCGAGCAGGGCGTAGAGCTCCCGGAAAGCGCCGGGATCGCCGTCGCAGTAGCGCAACATCAGGGTGGTGGCCTCGGCCGTCATCGACGGAAGTGCCAGCCTATACGGCGGCCCGGACGGCAGGTTACGCCCCCCGGGCTTGACCTGCCGGCCCGGCTCTGTAGTATGCGGCCCCTTCGAGAGGACTCTCCCATGGCCGCTGGACGCACGAAGAGCAAGCTGAAGAACCGGGTCAAGTACAAGCGCGACCGGTCGCTCAAGGATCGCCGCATCAAGTCGAAGAAGAAGGCGGCGCACAAGCGCGGCCTGAACAAGTCGCGCAAGCGCCGCGCCAAGCGCGGCAATCGCGCCAAGTAGCGCGCTACGGGGCGGTGGCGGCCCTCGCCACCAGCTCCAGCCGGTCTTGCCCCCAGATCAGCTCGCCGGGCGCGCCGTCGCGCGTCCGGACCACGCACGTCGGCACGCCGAACACGCCCGCCGCGCGGGCGCCCTCGGTCGCGTCGATCAGCGCCTGCTTGAGCGCGGGCTCGTGGGTCCGCGTCACCAGCGCCGGATCGCAGCCCACCTCGGCCGCGAGCGCCGCGAGCACGCGCTCGTCGGCGAGGTCGAGATCCTCGACCCACAGCGCGCGGAACAGCCGGTGGGTCAGCGGCACCGCGCGCTCGCCGGCGCCGAGGATCATCCGCATGGCGGTCACGGTCCGCATCGGGAACCGGCTCGCCATGCGGAACGGCACGCCCCACCACCGCGCCCACCGCGGCAGCTCGGCGGTGGTGTAGCGCCGCTTGGGCTCGGACATCGCGAACAGCGGCACGTCGGCCTGGCCGAGCTGCCTGAACAGCGCGCCGAGCAGCAGCGGCCGCCACCGCAGCGTGGCGCCGGCCTCGGCCGCGACGCGCTCGATCTGGGTCGAGCCGAGGTAGGCGAACGGCGACGACACGTCGAAGTAGAAGTCGATCACGGGGGGAGGCCCGGCGGCGGCGCCATGCGCGGCGGCGGCCGCGATCGGGCGCGGGGGCAGGGCCTGCTCGTCGAGCCGCCAGCCGCGCAGCACGGCCTCGGTCCACGCCAGCCGGTCCTGGCCCCACAGCAGCAGCGGCGGCGCGGTGTCGACGACCATCGCCGGCGCGCCGAACACGCCGAGCGCCACCGCCTCGTCGGTGCGGGCGCGCAGGTCGTCCTTGATCGCGGCCGACTCGGCGCCGGCGAACGCCGCGGCGCGCTCGGCCGGCGCGATCCCGGCCTCGGCGAGCGCGGCGTCGATCGCCTCGTCGCGGTCGATCCGGCGGGCGGGATCGCCCCCGGCGCACCAGTAGAGCCGGTAGAGCGCGTGGATCGCGGCGGGCCAGCGCGCCTCGGGCAGCCCGAGCAGGACCCGCAGCGCGCGGACCGAGCGCACCGGGTGGCCGGCGGGGAACGTCAGCGGCACGCCGTGCACCGCGGCCCAGCGGTGGGCGTCGGCGGCGGTGTGCGCGGCCTTGGCGGCGGACAGCCGCGACATCGGGCCGTCGCCCTCGCCGATCGCGCGGAACACGCCCCCGAGGAGCATCGGCCGCCACCGCAGCGTCGCGCCGGCGCGGGCGCACACGCCCTCGATCTGGGTCGAGCCGAGGTAGGCGTAGGGGCAGGTGAAGTCGAACCAGAAGTCGACGTGCACGGGCCGACCATCGCAGAGCCGGGGAGGATCGCCAGCGAAATCAGGAACGTTTGTCGCTTCCGCGTCGCTGGACGGCCGATTAGACTAGCGCCACTGCTCATGGCCAAGCTCATCGAGGGCTTCAAGGACGGGCGCCCCGAGCTGGGGCGCCGCACGTTCCTGGTTCCCGAGAACCACGCCGAAGTCCTCGCGCTGCTGTACCACGAGCAGACCGGGATCGTCGGCGGGCTGCCGGTGGGGCCGGTGACCACGGATCCGCACGGCGAGCACGGCATCCGGATGTACCCCGACCAGGACCCCTCGGTGCTCGAGGAGACGCGGCGCTACTTCGAGAAGCTCGCCGAGCGGTTCTCGAATGACCTGCCCAAGGCGTGACCGCGGGCGCAGGCCCGCTCCCGCGCCGATCTCGAGCCGAGCTCGACCGACGACACCGATGATGATGCGACTTGCGGTGATGGTGGCCGGCGCGGTGGCGCTGGCACAGCTGGCGTGCGCCGGCCGGCGCGGCCAGACCGAGGGCTGCGGCAAGGACACCGACTGCAAGGGCAGCCGCGTGTGCGAGCAAGGCGCGTGCATCGAGCCGGGGCCCGCGTCGGCGGCGCGGCGCGCGCGGGGCGGGGACGCCGGCGCGGCGCAGCCCGGCGACGCCGTGGGCGATCCGCGCGCCGCCGCCGGCGCGCCGCCGTTCGCGATGTTCGGCGGCGACGCGCGCCACTCGGGCCGGCGCGCGGGCGCGGCCCCGGCGAAGCGGCCGAAGGAGGCGTGGACCTACGCCGCGGCGGGGCCGATCGCCGGCTCGCCGACCGTCGGGCCGGACGGCACGATCTACGTCGCGTCGCACGACAAGGCGATCCACGCGATCGCGGCGGACGGCGCGGCGCGGTGGACGTTCGCCACCGGCGACCGGTCGTGGAGCACGCCGGCGGTGGCGGAGGACGGCACGGTCTACGCCGGCAGCGACGACGATCACCTCTACGCGATCGACGGCGCGACCGGGAAGCTGACGTGGAAGCTGCGCCTCGGCGACTGCGACCCCAAGGGGTTCGGCCCCGAGAGCTCGCGGTGCGACGTCGACGGCGGCCCGACGATCGGCGCCGACGGCACGATCTACGTCGGCGGTGACGGCGTCCACGCGGTGTGGCCCGACGGCCGGCTGCGGTGGAAGTTCGCCACCGCCGAGCACGTCTCCGGCGCGCCGGCGATCGCCGACGACGGCACGATCTACGCGACCAGCCTCGACGACGCGCTCTACGCGCTGGCGCCCGACGGCACCAAGCGGTGGGAGCTGCGCACCCGCGGCGACGTCGACGGCGCCGCCTCGGTCGGGCCGGACGGGCGGATCTACGTCGGCAGCGACGACGACGCGCTGTACGCGGTCGAGCCCGACGGGACCGTCGCGTGGAAGCTGGTCACCGCCGGCGACGTGCGCTCGACCCCGGCGTTCGGCGCCGACGGCACGATCTACGTCGGTAGCTACGACGGCAACCTCTACGCGCTGGCGCCGAGCGGGCAGGTGAAGTGGCGGTTCGCGGCGGCGGACAAGATCCACGCCTCGCCCGGCGTGACGACCGACGGCACGGTGCTGATCGGCTCGCAGGATGATCATCTCTACGCGGTGAGCGCCGACGGCGTCCTCCGCTGGTACCTCGAGGCCACCGGCGACGTCGACACGACGCCCGCGGTGAGCCAGGACGGGACGCTGTACCTCGCCGGCGATGACGGCGTGGTGCGCGCGTTCCGGTGACACGACAGAAAGCAGACGAAGAAATGACGTTGAATCGAGAGGCCGTGCTGGAGGCGCTGGGCCGCGTGGTGACGCGCGGGATCCGCCTGACGGCGCTGGCCGATGACCTGGGCGTGCGCAAGCACGAGTACGACCACCTGCGCGAGCTGCTCGACGGGCTGGTCCGCGACGGCGTGGTGACGACGGTGACGGGCGGGGCGTTCGCGCTCGCGCCGACCGGGCGCGCCGCCGATCGCAAGCGCCCGACCGCGCCGCCGCCGACGGCGGTGCAGACCAGGCTGCCGTGGGGCGCGCCGCCCGCGGCGACCCGGGCGGCGGCGCCCGCGC
>WYBA01000400.1 GCA_011526095.1 Myxococcales bacterium
ACCGGGCGACGACGTCGGTCAGCTCGCGCAGCCGCGCCGCGCGCGCTGCGGCCTCGGCGTCGGCCCCTTCGGCGCCCGCGCCGGCGCCGGGGCCGGCGTCCGCGAGCGCACGCTCGTCGGCGGTCAGCGCGGCGAAGGTGATCCGCTGGCACCGGCTGCGGATCGTCGGCAGCAGGCGGTCGGGCGCCGCGGTGGCGAGCACGAACATCGTGCGCGCCGGCGGCTCCTCCAGCGTCTTGAGCAGCGCGTTGGCCGACGCCTCCTGCAGCGCGGCCGCCTCGTCGAAGAAGAACACGCGGACCCGCGCCTCGTGGGGCGGCAGCCCGACCCGGGCGATCACCTGGGTGCGGATCGTCTCGATCGGCACGATCTGCGCCGCGCCCTCGCGCTCGAGCGAGACGACGTCGGGGTGGATGCCCTGCGCGATCTTCGAGCACGGCGTGCACCGGTCGCAGCCCTCGCCGGGCGCGGTGTCGCAGTTGAGCGCCGCGGCCAGGGCCACGAACGTCGCGCGCTTGCCGGCGCCCGGCGGCCCGGTGAACAGGTAGGCGTGGTGAACGCGGTCCGCCGCGATCGCGGCGCGCAACCGCGCGATCGCACGATCCTGACCGCGGATCTCGGCGAGCCCTGGCACGCGGCGTTCATATCACCTGCGCACCGCGTCCGGAGCCCCTGGCCCGGCGGGATCCGAACACTGGCACCCGCCGGTCACGGGCGGTAGTCTCGCCCCCCGATGTCCAAGCCCTCCGACGGTCGGCCTGCGAAGGTGACCCCGCTGCATGGCGCCCAGCCTCAGTCCCAGCCGCCTATGACCCCCGAACCGTCCCCGCCGACGATCGCCGCGTTCCGCGAGGTGCCGCGCACCGGCGTCATCTTCGTCACCTCGGAGGCGCGGCGCCGCGGGTTCGATCCGGTCGCGGCCGACTGGTGCAACCTCGGGCAGGGCATGCCCGAGGCCGACACGCTGCCCGGCGCGCCGCCGCGTCAGCTCGGCGTCACGATCGATCCCGCCGATCAGGAGTACGCGCCGGTGCCCGGCCTGTGGGAGCTGCGCGAGGCGATCGCGGGCCTCTACAACAACCTGTTCCGCCGCGGCATGCCGAGCCAGTACTCGGCCGAGAACGTGTCGGTCTCGGGCGGCGGCCGCACCGCGCTGACCCGCGTCGCCGCGTCGCTCGGCCAGATCAACCTCGGTCACTTCCTCCCCGACTACACCGCGTACGAGGAGCTGCTCGACGTCTTCCGCCTGTTCTCGCCGATCCCGATCCTGCTCGAGGGCGATCGCGGCTACGCGTTCACCGCCGCCGATCTGCGGCGCGAGATCCTCGGGCGCGGCCTCGGCGCGATCCTCGCCTCGAACCCGGGCAACCCGACCGGCAAGGTCGTCGGCGGCGAGGACCTCGCCGAGTGGGTCGGCGTCGCGCGCGAGCTCGACTGCGCGCTGATCCTCGACGAGTTCTACTCGCACTACGTGTGGCGCCCGGACCTCGCCGCGCAGGGCGGGATCTCGACCGCGGCGCGCTACGTCGAGGACGTCGACCGCGATCCGGTCGTGATCCTCGACGGGCTGACCAAGAACTGGCGCTACCCGGGGTGGCGCGTGACGTGGACGATCGGCCCGCGCAAGGTGATCGACGCGGTCGCCTCCGCCGGCTCGTTCCTCGACGGCGGCGGCAGCCGGCCGCTGCAGCGCGCGGCGATCCCGCTGCTCGAGCCGGCGACGACGCTGGCCGAGACCCGCGCGATCCAGGCCGAGTTCGGCAAGAAGCGCGCGCGCATGCTCAACGGCCTGCGCGACCTCGGCTTCGGCATCGACCTGCCGCCCGAGGGCACGTTCTACGTGTGGGCCTCGGCGCAGCACCTGCCGCCGTCGATCTCCGACGGCATGAGCTTCTTCCGCGCCGCGCTCGACCGCAAGGTCATCGCCGTGCCGGGCGAGTTCTTCGACGTCAACCCGGGCCGCCGCCGCGGCGGCCGGCCGTCGCGGTTCCGCCGCCACCTGCGGTTCTCGTTCGGCCCCCCGATGGCGAAGCTCGAGCTCGCGCTCGAGCGCATCAAGGAGCTGATCGACGATGCCGCACGGCAAGGCTGAGGCGGCGCCGGGCGCGCCGCCGCCGTCGCGGCTGGCGCGCATCGCCAAGAAGATCTGGTGGCTGCACTCGGGGTTCGCGCTGGCGTTCGGCGTCGGCGTGATGCTGTTCGCGCGCCACGGCCTGGCCTACGCCGACAAGCTGCTGATGGTGCTGCTCCTGTCGTGGGTGCTGATGTTCGTCGCCCTGCGGTTCATCGTCGGGCCGGCGAACCGCAGCGAGGGCGAGGGGTTCGGCAAGAAGGGCGTGCGGCTGGCGACGAACTACATCATCAAGCAGCTCTACCAGCAGATGTTCTTCTTCCTGGTGCCGATCTACGCGTCGAGCGCCACGTGGTCGCTGTCGTCGTTCAACTGGTGGCTCGCGCCGCTGCTGCTGGTGTGCGCGGTCGTCTCGACGATGGACCTGGTGTTCGACAACTTCATCATGGAGCGGCGCGTGCTCGCGTCGCTGATGTACGGCCTGGCGATGTTCGGCCTGCTCAACGTGATCCTGCCGCTGGTGTTCAAGGTGACGCACTACCAGGGGCTGATGGTCGCGGCGGCGGCGACGCCGGGCGCGGTCGCGTTGCTGTCGTTCTCGGCGCGCTCGGTGCTGTCGCCGCAGGGCATCGTGCTGACGATCCTCGCGACCGTCGGCCTGGTCGCCGCGGTGTGGTTCGGGCGGGTCGCGGTGCCGCCGGCGCCGCTGGCGATGCCCGAGGCCGCGGTCGGCCACGGCACGCCGGGCAGCTACGAGTGCCTGCCGGGCTCCAAGCACGTGATCCGCGACGATCAGCTCGACGGCCTGCGCTGCGGCTCGTGGCTGGTCGAGCCGGGCGGCGTGAAGGAGGACGTCGTCCACGTGTGGACGCACCGAGGATCGACCGTGGTGCGCGTCGTGCCGGAGAAGCTGACGTGCGAGGGCGACGGGATCGTCTATCGCAGCGCGTTCCCGCACGACCTGATGCCGGCGGATCCGCTCGGCGGCTGGGCGTGCCAGATCGAGACCGTGGGCGGCCAGCTCGTCGGCGTGCGCCGGTTCGAGGTGGTGAAGCCGGGCGGGGAGGGCGGAGGCGGAGGCGGAACCGGAGCCGGAGACGGCGGCGGAGCCGGAGCCGGAGACGGCGGCGGAGCCGGAACCGGAGACGGCGGCGGAGCCGGTGTCCGAGCCCGAGACGCCGGCGGCCCGGTGACCGCGCCGGTCGTCGACGGCGGCGCGCCCCGCGACTGATCGCCGGCGCGCCGCGCGCGGCTCAGATCCGGAACGCCACGCCGGCGCGCAGCGTGAACGAGTCGCCGATCGCCGCCATGTCCTCGATCGACGCGCCGCCGACGACGTCGAGCTTGGCCGACGGCGAGTACTGGACCTGGCCGCCGATCGACGTCGGCGACTCCGACGCCGAGTCGACGCCCGGCGTGTCGCTGCCGCCGCCGATGTTGGTGAACCGCTGGGCGAAGTCGCCGCGGATCGCCATCTTCGGCGACATCTGGTAGATGACGCCGACGCCGAGCCGCAGGTTCGCGTTCGACAGCGTGGTGCCGACGTCGTCGAGCGCGACCGCGGCGGTGTTCGCCGCCTCGCTGCGCAGCGACGGGACGAACTTCGCGAACTTGATCTCGAGCGCGTCCTCGCCGGTGACGAGCGCGAGCTTGTCGGCGATCTTGAACTTCATCGGCGCGCCGATCACCCCGCCCATGGCGAACGGGTCGACGTAGACGGGCAGGCTGAGCCGGACCGACAGCCAGTCGAACACCAGGTACGTGACGTCGAGGCCGAACGCCTTGCCGGTCTGGAACTTGGCGCCGTCGCCGATGTCCTCGCCGTCCTTGTCGAACAGCCCGCCGATGCCGTAGCGCAGGCCGAGCTGCCACTGGCGGGTGATGCCGTACTGCGCCTCGAGCCCGAACTCGACGTCGAGGTTGCCGAACGTGGCGCGGGTGTCGAGCCCGACCTCGGACGTCACCGCCGGCAGGGTCAGCGGCCGATCGATCTCCTCGATCGGGTAGCCGGTGCGCTTCGCGGCGGGCGCGGCGGGCCCGCGGTCGTCGCCGCCGGGGCTGTCGTCGTCGATCAACTTCGGGGCGTCGGGGTTCTCCGACGTCCCGTCCATGTCCTCGGGCGGCGGCTCGGGATCCTCGCCGAGCTCGACCTCCGTGCCTCCGGGAGCGTCCGGATCGCCGCCGCCGTCTCCTGGATCCTGGGCGGAGGCGAGCGCGGGGCAGAGCGAGACGGCGCCGAGAACGCCGAGCAGGGCGGCTGTCTTCATGGCCGCGACCTTAACAGAACGCCCGCGGCGGCGGTCAGCAGTGGCCGATCCACTTCGGCCTGCGCGCCGGGCGCCGCGGGCCGGCGACGCCCGCGGCGATCGCGCCGCCGAGCACCGCGGCGGCGCCCGCGAACAGCGCGCGCCGCGACAGCCGCGGCGGCGCGATGGCCGGCGGGTCAGTCGCGGACGGGGCCGCGGCCGGCCGATCGCCGAGGCGCCCGTCGCGCGGGCCCGTCACGGCAGCTCCTCCCCGGCGAAGCCCTCGATCATGTGGCGCAGCTCGAGGTAGCTGTCGTCGTCGTCGTCGACCAGATCTCGGTCCGTGATCGCGTCGAGGCCGCGCATCGTCTCGCTGCCGAAGTCGTCGGTCATGCCGACCACCTCGGACGTCTCGCTCTCGTCGATCGGCACCACCGCGTTGGCGGGGTCGAGCGCGGTCTCGATGATCTTGGCGTTGATCCACTTCACGAACGTGACCGGGTGGTAGTGGAACACCGCGCCGTCGCTGGGCAGGCCGAGCGCGTCGAGGACGTCGTCGGTCATCCACAGGGTCGGCGCGATCTGCTCGTCGACCATCGCGTCGATCTCGTCGGGATCGAGGTCGCGGAAGTCCTTGGGCGTGCGCAGCGACTCGTTCCAGCTCGGCGACTCGGTCCACTCCGAGATGTTGTACGTGACGAGGAACCGCACGCCCTGGCGCTCGCCGGCGCTGGAGAAGAAGTCGACCAGCTCGCGCCGCGACAGCTTGCCGTCCTTGTCGCCGTCGATCGCGTCGTTGACCTCGGGCAGGTCCGAGAACCGGCCGCCGGCGTAGCCGTCGACCACGGTCCACGGGTTGGGCGACAGCTCGCGGAACAGCTCCTCGGTCGCGAAGATCTCGAAGTGGATCTGCGGCCTGGACAGATCGCCGTCCTCGGTCATCGGCCCGGCCTTGCCGATCCGGCCGATCACCTCGCCGGCCTCGAGCGGCTGGTCGAACACGACGGTCTGGCCGAGCTTGCCCTTGCTCGCCTCCAGCCACGCCGGCTTGGTCATCCACGCCGGCGCCGGCTTGGCCTCGGCGCTCTCGTCGAACAGGTGCATGTACAGCGAGTAGAACCGCGCGCGCGCCGCGCCGACCGACATGTCGTGGCGGCACAGGACGAAGTTGCAGCTCCCCGCCGGCGAGTCCTTGCCCATCCTCGCCGCGACGACGCGGCCGGGGAACGGCGCGTAGACCGCCTGCTTGAGCTCGCCGGGCAGGTGGACGCCGCCGTGCCATAGCCGCGCCGAGCCCCACGGCCCGACCGGGAAGAACCCGCCCTCGGCGCGCTGCTCGTTGGCCGTGTAGAACGCGTCGACGCGATCGTCGAGCTCGTCGAGGTCGCCCGGGATCAGCGGCTTCTCGTCGGGCTGCGACGGCTTGACCTTGCCGGTCCACAGCGGGAAGCACAGGCTGCCGCGCAGGTCCTCGCAGAACTTCTTGAAGTCGTACGGGCCCGGATCCCACTTGCGCGTGGTGATGTGGTAGTGGCCGACGTAGCCGGCGAAGCCCAGCGCGTTGGGGATCAGGCCCCACGCCTGCTTGCCCGGCGCGTCCTGCGGGTACTCGATCGGCAGGTTGGGCAGCGCCTTCTGCAGGACCAGCGCGAGCTCCTTCATCGCGTCGTACTGCTGCGGCGTGTAGTCGTACGCGAGGATCTTGCTGCCGTGGATCTTGCACGGCGTGATCGGCCGTGGCCCGAGCTTCTCGAGGTAGCCGTCGACGCGGCTGTAGTAGTTCGGCTCCTTCTTGGCGTCGCCGCGGTTGCACAGCTCGACGCCGATCGAGATCGGGTTGTGCTCCGACGCCTGGAACCCCTGGAACGCCAGATCGAGCGTCTGGTAGATCGTGCCGTCGTTGTCGATCAGGAAGTGGCACGACAGCCCGCGCTCGTTGTGGAGCACGTGGAAGCACAGCTCGGCGCTGTACAGGCCGTCGTGGTGGACGACGAACTGCGTGATCGACTTCTGGACGGCGTCGAGCGGCGGCATCCCGCGGCTCTTGAACCGACGGAGCTGGGGCCGCCACGCGAACCGCTCCGGCCGGGTGTTCTTGGCCTCGGGGCTGTACGCGCCCAGGCCGGTGCACTTGGTCGGCATCCCGGCGGGCACGCAGCGCAGCTGGTGCGCGTCGAGGCCGCTGTCCCACCAGTTCTTGAACGGATGATCGATCTTGAACGGGACGCCGGCGATGATCAGATCACCCATCGGTACCTCGGGGACAGGGTGGGGTCATTGTGCCAGGAACCTCAGCTCCGTCGAGCCGCACCGGATCGCCATGCCGTCGAACAGCCGCGTCTCGGTGATCCGGACGCCGTTGACGAACGTGCCGTTGGTCGAGCCGGTGTCGACGAGCGAGCAGTTGCCCGCCGCGTCCATGAGGATCTGCGCGTGGTGGCCGGAGGCGAAGCCGTCGTGCGCCAGCGACATGTCGCAGTCGGGCGCCTTGCCCAGGCGGAAGCCGTGGTGCAGCGGCACGCGCTGGCCGGTGAGCGGGCCGCTGAGCACGTAGAGGCACGGGCCGGGCCGGTAGGCGGCGACGGGCGCGGGCGCCGCGGGCGCGCCGGTGACGGGGGCGGGCGCGCCGGGCGCGCCGGGCGCGGGCGCGCCGGGGGGCGCGCCGGGGACGGGCTTGAGCGGCGCGGGCGTGCGCGCGCGTCCGCGCAGCTTCGACACCGCGAACGCGCCGCCCACGACGACCACGACGCCGCCGAGCGCGATGCCCCCGATCAGCAGGATCCACCCGACGACGCCGCGCCCACCCGGCGTGGCGCGGCGGACGCAGCGCGCGGCCACGCAGTAGGCGCCGGTCGAGCACTCGTCGGCGCCGCACGCGACGCCCGCGACCTTCAGATCACGCGAGCGCAGCGGGCGATCGGCGATCGTGGTCGACACCGACAGCTTGCGCGGCACGGTGTCCGCCGGGACCAGCATCGTCAGCACGTACTGGCGGCGGATCTCGGCGAGCACCTTCTCGAACTGGTGCTGGAAGCTCTGGTCGCCGATCTTCTGCGGGATCCACCGGAACGTGCCCTGCGACCGCCGCGACAGCTCGCCGAGCGCGAGCATCGGGCGCCGGCGCAGCGCCGGGCTGTACGCGATCGAGTGGATGCGGATGCCCTGGCGGTCCGCCTGGACGCCGACGCGGGTGACGCGCTCGCGGTCGTCGTCGGCGTCGCGGCCGTCGCCGACGATGACGATCATCCGGCGCAGCGCCTGCGGCGGCGCGCCCTCGACCGTGGGCTTGGCCTTCTTGAGCAGCTTCACCGCGCGCTCGACCGCCTTCATCATCGCGGGCGCCGCGGTGGCCGGCTGCAGGGTGAGCTCGTCGAGCTGGCCCTCCGCCGACTTGGGCGAGGTCAGCTTGCCCGCGGTGACGTCCTCGCCGTAGCCGAGGATCGCGACCTGGGTGCGCGGCGGCAGCGCGGGGAGCACCGCCTCGCGCAGCGACTTCTTGATCGACTCGAGATCGGCCGCGACGTCGAGCTGGGCGGTGGCCTGCTTGTCCTTGGGCAGCTCGTCGAGCGTGGTGTCCGTCGTCTGGATGACGAACACGATCGCGGTGTCGCTGTCGGCCGCGTCGTAGGTGCCGGCGGCGTAGGGCACGCCCTTGAGCCCGGCGCCGTCGAGGGTCCACGACTTGCCGCCGGCGACGTCGAGCACGCTGCCGCCGGTCTCGAGGTCGATCGCGCTGACGAACACGCGCAGCAGGACCATCCCGTGGATCATCGACGGCTCGGCGATCACGCGGTCGGCGGTGATCCGCTTGAGCCCCTGCGGCTCGTCCGCGCGCTGGGCACGCGCGACGCCCGGCCCCGCGAGCGCGCCCGCGAGGGCGAGCGCGGCGACGGCCGCGACCGCGAGCGCGACGGGGAGCGGGGCACGGCGCATGGGCCCGCCACCGTACCGCGACTGTCACCGGATCCGGAAGCGGTGCACCACCGGCACCCAGCCGAGCAGATCCATCTCGGCCGTGACGTGGCCGTAGGTCCAGTTGTTGATGACCAGCGGCAGGCCGCTGTCGCCGAGCCGGTCGCTGATGACGCCGATGTGATCGGGGCCGGAGCGCGCCGGCATCGTGTCCATGAACACGATGTCGCCCGGGCGCAGCGGATCGTCGGGATCGTCGAGCGCGACGCCGTGCGCCTCGGCGTGCCGGCGGAACCACGGCAGGATCGTGCGGACGCGGCGGTGGTCGACGCTCGGGTTGCCCTTGCCCTTGACCATCGGGTAGCTGCGCCGGTGCGCCTTGAGGTCCTTGCGGACCGCGACCTGCAGGTCGAGGCCGGCGTTGCGCAGCGAGCGGATCACGACGTCGGTGCACGAGCCCTTGTCGCGCGGGACGTCGCCCATCGGGTAGCCGATCGAGAAGTAGTCCTGGGTGTACTCGTCCGCGTTGAGGACGGTCTTCTTGGCGCCGATCAGCACGTCGAGCACGTCGGGGACCTCGTCGCCGTCGCGATCGGGCCAGGCGTCGCCGGCCGTGGTGACGGTGCGCGCGTCGAGCAGCGGCGCGAGCTCGGCGTGGTCGCCGGGGCGCAGCCGCAGCGTCGTGTCGCCGAGCGCGAGCGCCTCGCCGCCCGCGGTCAGCAGCGGGTAGGGCTTGGCCGGCCAGTCGTCGACGAAGACGACGAGCACGGCGCCGCCGCGGGAGATCTCGGCGCGGACGCGGTCCGCGGTGAGGCCGGCGGGCAGGGTGAGCTGGACGCGATCGTCGAGGTCGGACCAGATGCCGCGGTCGGTGACGCCGAGGGAGGGCTCCGGGGCGACCGTGCGTGCACCTCGTCCGTCTCCGTCTCCGTCTCCGTCTCCGTCTCCGTCTCCGTTCCCGTCTCCGTCTCCGTTCCCGTCTCCGTCTCCGTTCCCGTCTCCGTCTCCGTGCCCGTGCCCGCCGCCTCCTCCGCCAGGCCCCACGGGCGCGGGCGGCGCCTCGGCCGCCGAGCACGCCGCGGTCAGCAGGGCCAGCATGACGCCGCGCGCCACGTGGAATTTCCCGGAACCGATCCTCGTGCTGGTTGTCGGACGCATGCCGTGCCCTGTCTGACGGACACCTCGAGGGTACGGTCTATTGCAGGGCCGCGCCCTCCTCATTGACCCCGACGCCGCCGCTCGATACGTTCGCGCACAGGAGCCCACCATGAGCCAGTTCCAGAACTTCTCGTCGCTCCCTCCGGATCAGGAGGCGACCTTCGCGGTCTACGAGGAGCACGTCGCGACGTCGACGAAGAAGGCGAACACGTTCGGCCTGGCTGCCGGCATCGGCCTCGGGCTGCTCGTGATCATCATCGCGTTCACCGTGACGCCGAAGCACGACGATCCGATGGCCGATCCGAGCGCCAAGAAGACCGAGCAGCTGCAGAAGTGAGCCTCCGGGGCCGCGCCGCGCCCGTCCGCCAGGCGGGCGCTGCGGCCGGCGTGCTCGTGCTGGTGGCTGGCGCGGGCTGTCCGTTGCCGCCAGAGTCGCCCCAGCCGTCGTCGACGGCGCTGCGGCTGGTCGTGGCCGAGCGCGGCCCGGCCGGCGGGCGGCTGGTCGTCGTTCACGAGGACGGCAAGCGCGGCTCGACCCTCGTGCCGCCCTCCGGCGAGACCGTGCGGGACGTCAGCCCCGCGTTCTCGCCCGACGGGCAGTGGATCGCGTTCGCGTCGTCGCGCGGACGCCCGTTCGAGGAGACGAGCGTGTGGATCACGCGGGCGCGCGCGGGCGCCGAGCCGATCCAGCTCACGACCGGGCCTGCGGTCGATCTGTGGCCGGTGTGGACGCCGGAGGGCGACGCCCTGGTGTTCGCGTCGACCCGCGACGGCGATCTCGATCTGTGGCGGCTCGCGGTGCGGCTCGACGGCGACACCGCCGCGGCGGTCGGCGATCCGGAGCGGCTGACCGATCTGGCCGGCGAGGAGGCCGCGCCGGCGGTGGGCCCCGACGGGCGGATCGCGTTCGCGCACATCGCCCACGACGACGCCGGCACCCGCAGCCGGATCGCCGTGCGCGCGCGCGACGGCGCGATCACCTACCTCACCGAGGGCCCGGCCGACACCAGCCCGGCGTGGACGCCCGACGGCGCGCGCGTCGTGTTCGCCGCGCCGCACGTGCGCTCGGCCGAGCCGCCGCGGGTGGACGGTGACCTGTGGGCGGTCGACGCCGGGGGCGGCGCGCCCGAGCTGATCCTCGACGTCGACGTCACCGACGAGTCGGGGCCGGCGTGGTCGCGCGACGGGCGGTGGCTGTTCGCGTCGTCGCTGTTCCGCGGCGCCGACGGCGAGGCGCGGTTCGCCGCGGTGATCTACCGCGACACGGCGCAGGCCGTCGACGTGGCGCGGATGCTGGTCGACCCGGCGGGCGCGGTGCCCCGGCTGTCGGTGGCGGTCGGCCCGGGCACGCTGGACGCCCGCGCGCTGCTGCGCGGGCCGCGCTACGCCGACGAGCTCGCGGCGATCCTGCGGCGCGCGCTCGACGACGCCGCGGCACCGTGAACGTCACGCGGGCTCGCCGCACCGCTACGCGCGCGCGGCGGCGTCGAGATCGGCGAGCGTGGCCGGGGCGATCCACGACGCGACGCGCGCGCCGGCCGGGGCGAGCACCGCGGTGGCGATCGGCATCGTCGCCGTGCCGTGCCAGGCGCCGAGCCGGCCGGCGGCGTCGATCGCGATCACGCCGCCGGCGCCGCCGACCTCGGCGAGGTCGGCGATCGCGTCGCGGCTGGCGGCCGCCGCGGTCGCGCCGCGCGCGACGCGGTCGACGAGCGCGCGGGTCAGCGTGACGCGGATGATCGCCTCGCCGTCGCCGGTGGCGGACGCCGCGCCGTGGCGATCGGCCCACGTCCCGCAGCCGGGCAGCGGCGAGTCGCCGACGCGCCCGGGGCGCTTGTAGTTGATGCCGCCAGTCGAGGTCGCGGCGGCGAGCCGGCCGGCGGCGTCGATCGCGACCGCGCCGACGGTGCCGCCGTCGCGCTCGGCGGGCGCGGGGCCGCCGGCGCGGCGCGCGCGCTCCTCGGCGTGACGGGCGCGGGCCCGCGCCGTGATCATCACCTCGGGCGCGACCGGCGACACGCCGCGCTCGCGGGCGAACGCCCACGCCGCCGGGCCGGCGAGCAGCACGTGCTCGCCGTCGTCGAGGACCGCGCGGGCGAGGTCGATCGGCTGGCGCAGGTCGGGCACCGCCGCGATCGCGCCGACCCGACGGGTGGCGCCGTCCATGATCGCCGCGTCGAGCTCGACCGTGCCGTCGCGGGTGAGCACCGCGCCGACGCCGGCGTTGAGCTCCGGGCAGTCCTCGAGCACGCGCACCGCCGCCTGCACCGCGTCGAGCGCGGCCCCGCCGGCGGCCAGCACCGCGGCGCCGGCGCGCGCGGCGTCCTCGCAGCCGCGGGCGATCGCGGCGTGGCGCTCGGGCGCGATCGCGCCGGCGCCGCCGTGGACGATCAGCGCGGGCACCACGTCAGCGCGCTCCGTCGGCGGCGCAGCGGAACCCGACGATGACGTGGCGGGCGGCGCGCGGCCGGCCGTGCCACGCGGCGCCGCGGCCGAGCCCGGCCCAGTCGTCCCACGCCGAGCCGCGCACGGTGAAGCGCGCGGCGTCCGCGCCGGCGCCGGGCGGCCACGGCGTCGACGTCCACTGGAACACGTTGCCGGCGAGATCGAGCACGCCGAACGGCGAGCGCGCCTCGGGGTAGCTGCCGACCGGGACGGTGTCGCGCGGGCCGCCGACGCTGCTGTTGAGCTTGTCGGCCTCGAACTCGTTGCCCCACGGGTAGGCGAGCCCCTCGGTGCCGCGCGCGGCCTTCTCGAGCTCGGCGGCGGTCGGCAGCCGGCGCGGGGCGCCGACCACCTCGCCGCGCCACGCGCAGTAGGCCGCGGCGTCGGCGTGCGCGACGAGCACGACCGGGTGGTCGGCGCGCCCGGCCGGCGGCTGACCGTCGACCCACACGAACCGCACGACCTCGTCGGGCCACGCCTGCTGGAACCCCTGCGCCGCCCACGTCGTCTCGTCCATCGTCGGCGCCGGGGCGCCGCCGTCGGCGACGAACTCGGCGTAGGCCGCGGCGGTGACCGGCATCAGGTCGAGGCGGAACGCCGGGAGCCGGGCGACGTGGCGCTCCTCTTCCTTGTCGAACCAGCCCCGCTCGCGCGCGACGTCCGTGCCCGACGACGCGAAGTACGCGTCGTAGGCCGCGGCCCGCTCCTCCGGCGTCGACCCGGCGACGTACTGGCCCTCGGGGATCTCGACCATCTGCGCGTCGGCCGCGCGCGACATCGACGCGTCGCCGCCGCGATACACCACGCCGCCCTCGGGCGCGCGCGGCGGCGGGGTCGCGTCGGGGCCGCACGCCGTCGAGGCGAAGGTCAACGCGGTGAGCGTGGCGAGTCGGTTCACGAGCGGGACTCTACTCCGTCTCCGTCTCCGCCTCCGTCTCCGTCTCCGTCTCCGTCTCCGTCCCCGTCTCCGTCTCCGCCTCCGTCTCCGTCCCCGTCTCCGTCTCCGCCTCCGTCTCCGTCACCGTCTCCGTCCCAGTCTCCGTCACCGTCTCCGCCTCCGTCTCCGTCGGCAAGCCCCCGCTCGTCCTGAGCAGGGCCGAGCGCCAGCGAGGCCCGTGTCGAAGGACGCTGACAGTCCGCTGCGCCTCGCGCCGCGTGCGCGCGGGTGACACGGGTGATGGA
>WYBA01000401.1 GCA_011526095.1 Myxococcales bacterium
CTCGCCGCCCCGCCCGTCGGGCGGAGCCCGCCGGGACCCACCCCGCCGATCACACGGGGCTCGCCGCCCCGCCCGTCGGGCGGAGCCCGCCGGGACCCACCCCGCCAAGAGGGCGGAGCCGGGGGCCACGAGGTGGTCCCCCGGCTCGGCCCCGAAGTCCAACCGGCCAGGCGCAACCTGAGTGGGAGGGGGCGTTGGCGGCTAACTAGCCGGCGCTACTGGCGAACCTGGCGCGCGCTGGGGTAGCATTCTTTTCGCCAAGGGGGGCAGGCACCCAGGGTTCCAAGGTGCCGAAGCCCGCATTGCGGGCCGATGAACGCGGCCCCGTCACGCCGCCAGGCCACACGCCAGGACACGCCCATGAAGATCGTCTGCGACGCCTGCTCTGCGAAGTACTCGATTGCCGACGACAAGGTCAAAGGCAAGGTCTTCAAGATCCGCTGCAAGAAGTGCAGCAACATCATCGTCGTCCGCGGCAACGCGGGCGCCGGCGGCGCGGACGAGCCCGCCCCGGCGCAGTTCGATCAGAAGGAGACCCGGGTCTACGACTACGGCTACGACGAGGGCGGCGGCGCCCCCGGCGGCGGCGACGAGGCGGTCTGGCACCTGGTGATCGATCAGGAGCAGGTCGGCCCGCTCACCGTCGCGGAGGTCGGCCAGCGCCTCGCCGCCGGCGAGATCGACACCGAGACGTACGTCTGGCGCGAGGGCTTCGCCGACTGGCAGCCGCTGTCGGCGGTCGACGCGTTCGCCGGCGTGGTCGCGGGCGCGGGCGGCGCGGCGGCTGCGTCGGGCGGTGGCGGCGCGGACGCCGTCGCCGGCATGTTCGGCGCGCCGGGCGCGGACGAGCAGGGCACGGTGCGCAGCGACCCGGGCGATCTGTTCGCGCAGGCGGCGCGCGCCGGCGACGACGCCGACGACGCGGCCGGCGATCTGTTCGGGGGGCGCGCGAGCGGCGGCGCCGCGGCGGCCGCGGCGCCGGCCCCGGAGGGTGACGACGAGATCTTCGGCGGTCGCGGCGCGGCCAAGCCCGCGGCGGCGGCCGGCGGCGGCAAGCTCCGCGGCGAGCGCAACGAGAACTCGGTGCTGTTCTCGCTCAACAACCTCGCGGCGCTCGCCAGCGACGCGCCGCGCGCCTCGGCCAGCAGCTCGAGCAGCAGCGCGAGCGCGAGCGCGTCGAGCGGCGGCGGCGGCGCGGGGGGCGCGGCGCAGCACGGCGGCGGCGAGGGCTCGGGCCTGATCGACATCCGGTCGATGGCGAACGCCTACCTCGGCGACAAGGGCGCGTCGAAGGCCAAGGCGCCGGTCGGCACCGTCGACGATCTGCCCGTGTTCGCGAGCCCGGCGTTCAGCGAGCCGGCGGTGATCATCCCGTCGCCGGCGGCGCGCCAGAGCAACAAGACGATGTACATCCTGATGGGCGCGGTCGCGCTGCTCGCGGTGATCACCGCGGTGCTGGTGCTGGTCGTCGTCCTGGGCGACGACGAGAAGCCGGCGCCGACCGTGGCGCAGAACGCCGGCGGCACCGGCGCGGCGAGCGGCACCGCGAAGGATCCTGGCGTCGCGGAGGGCACGGCGGCGGCGACCGGCGCGGAGCCGGGGACGGCGGCGGCGACCGGCGCGGAGCCGGGGACGGCGGCGGCGACCGGCGCGGAGCCGGGGACGGCGGCGGCGACCGGCGCGGAGCCGGGCACCGGTTCGGCGGTGGCGGATCCCGACGACAAGGAGCCGGACCCGAAGAAGGACCCGAAGAAGGATCCGGATCCGAAGCGCGATCCCAAGCGCGACGACTCGCCGAAGCGCGACCCCGAGCCGAAGAAGGATCCCGAGCCGAAGAAGGACCCGGGCGGCAAGTGCATCGATCAGGTCGAGTGCCTGCTCGCCGACAAGCCGCCCGCGTGCTGCGCCAAGTACAACACCAAGAAGGACCCGGCGAAGAAGGATCCGGTGAAGAAGGACCCGGAGGACGGCGGCGGCGCCGACCTGCCCGAGTCGCTCGACAGCAAGATGATCAGCGGGACGATCGGCGGCAAGAAGTCGTCGATGATCTCCAAGTGCAAGGGCAGCGCGAAGGGGACGGTCAAGGTCTCGGTCAAGGTTGGCCCCGGCGGCAACGTCACCAGCACGAGCACGGCCGAGGGCGACGGCACCGCCGGTAGCTGCCTCGGCGGCGAGCTCAAGAAGCTGAAGTTCCCCAAGACCCAGCGCGGCGGTTCGTTCAAGTACCCGTTCGCGCTGTAGTCGGCACCGTAGTCGGCACCAGAGCGGTCGAGGTCGAGGGTCCGCGTGGACCCTCGACGCGTTTTCGGGGCGGGGGCGGACGCGGGGGCGTCGGCCTGGCGCCGTCAACGTGGCCGGCGACGCCACCGGCGCGCGAGCAGCGCGAGCACGGCGAGGCCGACGCCGCCGACGACCACCGGCACCAGCCAGCCGCGCGCGGTGCCGGGCGCGGGCGGGCGCGGGCAGCGATCGTCCGGCATCGCCTCGGCGCGCGGGCCGGCCTGCCACACCAGGTGCAGGCCGCGCGACAGCGGCGCGGACTCGCGCTGGAACTGCACCATGCGGTCGACGAACGGGGTCTCGCCGACGCGGGCGACGTCGAGCCGGATGTCCGGGCTCTCCTCGATCCGCACCTCGGTCTCGCCGGGCGGCACCAGCGCGTGGCGGTCGACGAGATCGAGCTCGTGGCGCCGGCCCGCCCCCGGCGTGCACGCCCACGCCACCAGATCGACGGCGAACGCGCCGCCGTCGACCCGGGCCGAGCCGAGGCCGGGCACGACCTGCGACCACGTGACCGGCACGTCCTCGCCGTCGAGGCGCAGCGCGAGCGCGCCGCGCACGGTCTCGGCGAGCGTCTGCGTCCACGTCGCGGTCTCCGCCTCGGACAGCGCCCAGTCGCCGTCGCGGTCGAGCGCGGCGCGGACGACGTTGCCGGGCTCCTCGCCGATGTAGATCGTGTACGCGAGGCGCACGCGGTCGAGCATCGGCGTGATCTTGACGTAGCGGTTGTTCGCGTCCGCCGACGGGGCGGGGTGCGCGCTCACCAGGGCCGGCGCGGCGAGGCCGGCGGCGAGGGCAGCGAGGGCGAGCGGCCACGGGCGCACGCCCCCGTGTAGCACGCGGCCGCGACGGCGATCACGTGGCCGCGCGCGCCGCGTCGCGCCCAGGACAGACGAAGTTGCGTTGACCCTCCATTCCGCGCGTGCCTATGCTGCGCGCCGGGAGGAGGACCCCGATGAAGTATCGCTTCGACTTCACTACGCTCATGGCGGCCGCGCTGGCCCTGCCGCTGGTCGCCTGCGGCGGCGACGACCCCGCCGGCGACGACGATCTGCCGGATCTGTTCGAGCCCCAGCCGGCGTGCGAGGGCGACGAGATCGTCCCGTTCGCCGGCCAGAACCAGAGCGTGATCTCGTTCCTGGAGATCGGCGATCTCCAGGACGGCCTCGACCTCGACGGCGACGGCGATCCGGACAACAAGCTCGCGGCCGTCGGCTCGGTCGCGCGCGAGGCGATCGAGGACGCGCTCACCGAGTACGACCTCCTCATCCCGCTGGAGTTCTTCGACCTCGACGGCGGCGCCGCCGACGAGTGCGTGAAGTTCTCGCTCTACCTCGGGATCTACAAGCAGGACGCCGACGCCGACGGCGCCGACACCGCCGTCGAGGACGGCGACTGCGACGACACCAGCAACGCGCGCCCCGCCGCGGAGATCGCCGGCAACCGCATCGACGACGACTGCGACGGCATCGCCGACGAGGTCGACGACGGGATGGGCGGGCAGGTGCCGCCCGAGGACACGCAGGACCTCGACGGCGACGGCGTCACGCTCGGCGACGGCGACTGCGACGACTCGGTCGAGACCGGCGCCGCGGTGACCCCGGGCGAGCCCGAGATCTGTGGCGACGGCCGCGACAACGACTGCGACGGCGTCGCCGACCGCGGCTCGTCGAGCGCCGAGGCGTGCGATCCGTTCGACGACACGCCCAACGCGTTCGACATCGACCCGCTGTCGTTCGACGACGACGGCGCGCCGCTGATCGCGTTCGACAACGGCAAGATCGAGGGTGGCAAGCTCTACGCCGGCCCGTCGCTGTTCCAGGTCTCGATCCCGGTGATCGACGACTTCAGCCTGGACCTGAAGATCACCGGCGCCCAGATCATCGCCGACGTCGTCGTCGACGGCGACGTCGTCCGGCTCGAGAACGGCCAGCTCGGCGGCGTGCTCGACGCCCAGACCGCGGACAACATCCGCGGCCTCACGGTCGAGGAGATCATGCTGACCCCCGAGGACTCGCTGCTCGACGCCGCGTTCGCCAACGTGCTCGGCGCGCTGCTCGCGCTGCCGGCGCTGCCGCCGGAGCACCCGCGCGCCGGCTGCAAGACGCCGGACATCGACGTCGACCGCGACGGCCTCGAGGCGTTCTGCGACTCGAACCTCGACGACGAGATCAAGACCGTCGACCTGTGCATCGACGGCGACGGCACCGAGTACTGGGACGAGGTCGACGGCCAGGGCAACGTGACCAAGCACTGCACCGAGTTCACCGACGACAGCGGCAAGCCGCTGTTCAAGGACGGCATCTCGGTCGAGCTGAACTTCGCCACGACCGGGGCGATCCTGAACCAGCCGTAGGCTTCCAGCCTCCCCGTGCCCGTGCCCGTGCCCGGGACAGGGCACGACGCCCGGCGCCCCCGGGACGTGGCCGGCGTCACGCAGCCCGCGGTCGAAACGACCGCGGGCTTTGTTGTATCGTCTGAGGGCCGGAAGCCTGGAGGCCCCCGATGCGCCGTGCGTTCATGCTCGTTCTCGTCCTCGCCGCCGCGGTCACGTCCGCGTGCGGCAGCTCCGGGGGCAAGGCCGCGGGCGAGGAGTGCGTCGCGTCCAGCGAGTGCGCCGCTGGCCTGGTGTGCGACTTCGGCCAGAGCCCGGCGGTCTGCGCGGGCATGGGCACGCCGCGCCCGGACGCCAACCCCGACGTCCCGGACGCCGACCCGACCGTGCCGGACGCCGTGCCCGCACCGGACGCGGAGCCGGGCGCCCCGGACGCCGCCCCGCCGCCGCCGGACGCGATGACCCCGCCGCCGGACGCCGCGCCGGACGCCGCGCCGGCCCCGGACGCCGAGATTCCGCCGGACGCAGAGCCCGCGCCCGACGCGTAGCGTCGAAGTCCTGCCGCGGCCGCGGTCGACGATGGTAGGTTCGCGACCAGCATGGCCCGCGAGCGCGGTCTCGAGTTCAAGGTCGGCATCCTGATCATCGCCGCCGCGGTGATCCTCGCCGGGTTCGTGTTCGTGCTCGGGAACTTCTCCCTGGGCTCGGGCTTCACGATCTACGTCGACTACGACTACAGCGGGAACCTCCAGGAAGGCGCCCCGGTCAAGGTCGCGGGGATCAAGGTCGGCAAGATCGAGTCGATCACGTTCCTGGGGGGCAAGGTCGATCCGAAGACCGGCCGCCGCGTCCAGGTCCGGGTCGAGGCGTGGATCGAGACCAAGGCGCGCGACTCGATCCGCCGCGACGCCGAGTACTTCATCAACACCGCCGGCGTGCTCGGCGAGCAGTACCTCGAGATCGTCCCCGGCGACGACTACGAGGCGCCGGCGATCGAGCCGGGCACGATCGTGCGCGGCAGCGACCCGCCGCGCACCGACCTCGTCGTGTCGCGGCTGTACGAGGTGCTCGACAACCTGTCGTCGGTGCTGCGCGACGACAAGGAGCTGATCCGCGACCTGCTCAAGAACGGCGCGAGCGCGGTCAACGAGGTCAACACGCTGCTGGTCGAGAACCGGGCCGAGATCGGCGAGCTGATCGGCTCGACCAACGCGCTGGCCGACAACGCCAGCCAGACGCTGGAGAAGGTCAACCAGGGCCTGGGCGATCCGCGGCTGATCCAGCAGACGCTGCGCGACGCTGACGGCGTGCTGGTCGCGGCCAAGGGCGCGATCACCACGGTCACGCCGAAGGCGGTCGCGCTGCTCGAGGACGGTCGCCGCGTCACCGGCATCGTCACCGAGGAGCGCGTCGACAAGGCGATCGGCGCCGCCGACAAGGCCGCCACCGCCGCGACCAAGGCGGGAGGGCTGATCGACAACGTCGACGGCATGGTCACGGACCTGCGCGCCGGCAAGGGCACGGCCGGAGCGCTGCTGGTGCGCGAGGAGGTCTACGCCGATCTGCGCGAGCTGATCCGCGACCTCAAGCGCAACCCGTGGAAGTTCTTCTGGAAGGAGTGAGATGTCGCTGCGCGCCGCCGATCCGAAGCTCGGCCTGCGCGTCGGCGCGGTGACGCTGCTCGTGCTCGCGCTCGGCGTCGTCTACGTGCTGGTGCTGCGCGACCGGCTGTTCCTCGGCCCGTCGGTGCGCGTCGACGTCTACTTCGCGCACGTCGGGTCGCTGCACGAGGGCACGCCGGTGATGGTCGCCGGGCGGCAGGTCGGCAAGATCGCCGCGATCCGCCTCGTGCCGCGCGACTCGGTCCCGCCGGACCACCCGCTCGCGGCGACCGGCGGCGCGGTCGCGATCCTGCGGATCGACGACGGCGCGCGCGGTCGGGTGCCGGTCAACGGCGAGTTCTTCGTGTCGAGCAAGGGCCTGCTGTCCGAGCGCTACCTCGAGGTCGGCGCGCCGGCCGGCGGCGCCGCGCCCGAGCGCCCGGTCGCCGACGGGGACGCGGTCCGCGGCAACGACCCGCCGTCGATGGATCGCGTGCTGGTCAACATGTGGGAGAACCTCGAGATCGCGCGCGCGTTCCTCGACGACGTCCGGCCTCAGCTCGACGCGCTGGTCGAGGCGGCCGAGCGGCTGGCGCACACGCTCGGCGTGATCGAGCCGGCCCCGGGCGCCTACGCGGCGCTGGCCGAGCGCGCCGAGCAGCTCGCGGCGGAGGCGCGCACGACCTACCTGACCCTGCGCGCGGGCGGGCTCGACCTCGCGCGCGCCGAGGAGCTGGTCGCGCGGACGCGCCAGACCCTGGCCGACGCGCGGATCGTCGCGGGGCTGCTGCGTGGGCGCCTCGCCGCGCTCGGCGAGGACCTCGATCGCGTCCGCGGGCGGGTCGAGGCGGCCGCGCCGGGGCTGCGGCTCAAGCTGCGCGCCGCCGTCGCCTCGGCCGAGACCGCGATGGCGCGGGTCGAGCGGCTGACGGCGAAGGTCGAGGACGTGCTCGGGATCCTCGAGCGCGGCGAGGGGACGATCGGCCGGCTCGCCAACGACCCCGAGTTCCCCGAGGACGCCAAGGCGCTGGGCAAGATCTTGAAGCGCACCCCGTGGCGCGTCGTCGGGCACCCGCAGGAGTAGGCGGCGGTCTCGCGTCTCCGACTCCGTCTCCGATACCGCCTCCGTCTCCGTCTCCGACACCGCCTCCGTCTCCGCCTCCGTCTCCGACACCGCCTCCGTCTCCGACACCGCCTCCGACACCGCCTCCGTCTCCGCCTCCGTCTCCGTCTCCGGGCGCGCTACTCCACCGCCGGCAGCTCGATCCGGAACGTCGCGCCGCCGCCGTCGGTGTCGCGCAGCCGCAGCCGGCCGCCCGCGTCCTCGACGATCTGCTTGCTGATCGCCAGGCCCAGGCCGGTGCCGCCGGCCGCCTTGGTCGTGAAGAACGGATCGAACACGCGCGCCTTGTGGTCGTCGGGGACGCCGGGGCCGTTGTCGGCGATCTCGAGCACGAGCGTCGCGCCGTCGCGCGCGACGGTGATCCGCAGGTGGTTGTCCCCGGTCGCGCGGGCCTCGGGCAGGGCCTGCAGCGCGTTGGTCACGAGGTTGAGCGTCACCTGGCCGAGCTGGGTCGGCCCGATCCGCGCGCCGTGGCCGGGCGGGACGTCGACGTGCACCGTCGCGCGCCGGGCCAGCTCGCGGCTGACGAGCCGCAGCGTGAGCGCGACGACGTCGCCGACGTCGGCGTGGTCGTCCACCGGCCGGCGCCGCGTCGACAGCTCGACGCCACGCGCGATCTCGTCCATGCGGACCAGCGCCTGCCACGCGCCGTCGATCGCGCGGCCGAGCTCCCCGCCGTGGTCCGCGCCGCGCGCGCCGGCCGCGGCCGCGAGCTCCTCGGCGGCGCCGCGCGCGACGTCGAGGTAGCCCGCGATCACACCCATCGGGTTGCGCAGCTCGTGGACGACGCTGGCGACGACCACGCCGAGCCCGTAGACGCGCTCGACCTCGCGCAGCCGGCGCTGCAGCTCGCCGAGCTGGCGCCGGGTCGTGTACAGCGCGAGCGCGTCGCGGACGTGGGCGCGCAGCTCCGTCGCGTCCCACGGCTTGCGCAGGAACTGGTGGACGTGGCCGCGGTTGATCGCGTCGAGCGCGGTGTCGAGATCCGAGTAGGCCGTGACCAGCATGCGGATCACGTCGGGGTGGGCGGCGGCGACGTGCTCGGCGAGCTGCGTCCCGGTCATCCCCGGCATGCGCTCGTCGGTGAGCAGCACCCCGATGTCGTCGCGCGCGGCGAGCACGGCGAGCGCCTCGGCGCCGCTCGCCGCGGTGAGCACGCCGACCTCGGACCGGAACATCGCCTCGAACACGATCAGGTTCGCGCGATCGTCGTCGACGTAGAGGACGCGGTAGCTCATCGGCTGGGGCCCGATGCTACGAGAGCGGCGCGCGGGCAGCTACACCCGGCGGGGGTGAGGCGGCCCCGGGGCGGGTCAGAACCCCGGCGTCTCCATCGGGCCGCTCGCCTTGCCGGCGATGAACTGCTGCACCACGGGGTCGGGCGAGCCCTGGATCTCGGCGCGCGTGCCGACCGCGCGCACGCCGCCCTGGTAGATGAAGGCGATGCGGTCGGCGATCGTGAAGATCGAGACCAGGTCGTGGCTGACCACGACCGAGGTGACGCCGTGGGTGCCGGACAGCTCGCGGATCAGCCGGTCGATCCGGCGCGCGTTGACCGGATCGAGCCCGGTCGTCGGCTCGTCGAACAGCACGACCTCGGGCTCGAGCGTGAGGGTGCGCGCGATCGCGGCGCGCTTGCGCATGCCGTCGGACAGCTCCGCCGGGTAGCGGTCGGCGTAGTCCGCCATGTAGACCTGCTGCAGCCGCGCCCGCGCCTCGGCCAGCGCCTGCTTCTGGCGCATGCCCTTGTGCTTGCGCAGCGGCAGCGCGACGTTCTCCGCCAGCGTCATCGAGTCGAACAGGGTCGAGTTCTGGAACACCATGCCGATCCGCTTGCGCACCGGCGCCAGCTCGCGCTCGGGCAGCGGATCGATGCGCTTGCCGTCGAACCAGATCTCGCCGTGGTCGATGCCGAGCAGGCCGATCAGGTGCTTGATCGTGACCGACTTGCCGACGCCCGAGGTGCCGATGATGAACAGCACCTCCCCGGCGTAGACGTCGAGCGTCATGTCCTTGAGCACCTGCTTGGTGCCGAAGGTCTTGCCGATCGCCTTGAACGAGATCAGCGGGCGCGGCGCGTCGGGGTGCTCGCGGGTCATCGCAGCTGCTCCCCGAACAGCACGAACGCGATCACGCTGAGGATCAGGTCGAGCAGCAGCACCGCGAACGAGCTGCCGATCACCGCGGCGGTCGTCGCGGTGCCGACGCCCTCGGAGCTGCCCTGGGCGCGCAGGCCGCAGAACCCCGAGACGATCGGGATCGCGGCGCCGTAGGCGACCGCCTTGGTCAGGCCGAGGATCAGGTGGGCGGGGCGGAGCAGCTCCGGGTCGAAGAACAGCTCGGTGTTGACGCCGAACTGGTAGTGCGCGGTGAGCCCACCGGCGAGGTACATCACCGCGCCGCCGAGCGTCGACAGCACGACGGTCATCACGATCGACGCGACGAACCGCGGGACGATCAGGTAGTCGACCGGCAGCACGCCGCTCATCCGCAGCGCGTCGACCTGCTCGGTGACCTTCATCGAGCCGATCTCGGCGGCGATGCCCGCGCCGACGCGGGTCGCCAGCATCATCGCGGTCAGGGTCGGCCCGAAGTCCGAGACGATCAGCGGCAGGAACTGCAGCCCGATCTGGGACAGGTCGCCGGTGACGCGCATGAACTGCATGCACGCCTGGTAGATCATCACCATCCCGATGAAGCCGAGCGTGACGGTGATGAACAACAGCGAGCGGTTCCCGATCGCGTGGAGCTGCCGGACGATCTCGCCGCGCGGCCGGCCGCCCCGGTAGATGCCCGCGATCGTCGAGACGAACACGCCCCACAGCTCGACCGCGGCGCGCACCGCGTCGACCGCGACCTGGCCGACGGCCTCGACGCGATCGGCCGCGGCGGCGGCGGCGCGGGCGACGAGGCCGGGGCGTGGGGTGGTGGTCGGGGTGGGGGGCATGCGCGGTCAACCCAGCCAGTAGGTCATGAAGAAGTCGAGCAGCATCACGCTGACGGCGGCGGCGACGACCGCGGCGTTGACCGCCTTGCCGACGCCGACGGCGCCACCCTTGACGGTGACGCCGAAGTAGCACGAGGTGATCGCGATCGCGCCGCCGAACGCGATCGACTTGTAGACGCCGTGGAGGAAGTCGCCGGGCTTCAGGTTGTCGACGACCGAGTGGTAGAACGTCGCCGGCTCGATCCCGAGCAGCGCCTTGCCGACGACCGCGGCGCCGACCAGCGACACCAGATCGCCGATCACGGTGAGCGCGACCAGCATCACCATCATCGCGACGACGCGCGGGACGATCAGGTAGCGCACCGGATCGATCGCGAGCGCGCGCAGGCCGTCGAGCTGCTCGGTCACGGTCATCGTGCCGAGCTCGGCGGTGTTGTTGGCGCCGACCCGGCCCGAGAACATCAGCGCGATCAGGATCGGGCCGATCTCGCGCAGCACGGCGTAGCCGGAGGCCCAGCCGGCGAGGGCGTGGGCCTGGAGCTTCTCGACGAACGGCGCCGACTGCACGAGCATCAGCGCGCCGGCGAAGAACGCGGTCAAGGCGACGATCGGCACCGACCGGTTGCCCATCTTGTGCAGGTTCTTGACCAGCTCGCGCCCGTCGAGCGAGGCGGGCGACGGCGGCACGAGCGCGCGCAGCACCTGCGCCGTCATCACGACGATGCCGCCGACCTCGCGGGCGATCGTGACCATCGTGGTCCCGACCTGCGTGACGGTGCGCTCGACGAAGCCCAGCATGGCTACCCCTCGAGCGGCCCTTCCAGCTCGCCGCGCACGAACTGCCGCACGACCGGATCGGGCGCGTCGGCGAGCGTGGCGGCGGGGCCCTGGTAGCGGATCACGCCCTGGTAGAGGAACGCGACCGTGTCGACGAACCGGCACAGCGCGTCGACGTCCGACGACACCGCGATCACGGTGGCGCCGGTGCTCTGCTGGTCCGCGCGCAGCAGGTCGTAGACCTTCGACGTCGTCACCGGGTCGAGCCCCGCGGTCGGCTCGTCGTAGATGACGATCTCGGGCAGCGCGATCGTCGCGCGCGCGATCCCGACGCGCTTCTTCATCCCGCCCGACAGCTCGCTCGGCAGCTTGGCCTCGTTGCCGCCGAGGCCGACCGCGCGCAGCCGCGCCGCGACCCGCGCGGTGATCTCGTCGGCGGGCACGCCGCCGCGGCGGGTCAGCGGGAACGCGACGTTCTCGCCCACGGTCATGAAGTCGAACAGCGCGTAGTTCTGGAACAGGAAGCCGATCCGCGCGCGCACAGGCGCCAGCCCCTCCTCGCTGCGCGAGGTCAGGTCGGCCCCGTCGATCTTGACCGTGCCGGTGTCGGGGCGGAGCAGGCCGCTCATCACCTTGAGCAGCACGCTCTTGCCCGACGCCGCCGGGCCGATGATGCCGAGGCACGCGCCGGTCGGGATCTCGAGATCGATCCCGCCGAGCACGACGTGGCGCCCGAAGCGCTTCTTGACCGCGGCGAGCTCGATCACGGCGGGTCGACGGGCTCGGCTGGTGTGGGCAGGGTGCACCCGACCTCGCCGGCGAGCGCCGGCCCCCGCTCGAGCATGTACCGCGAGTCCGGCCAGTCCTTCGCCAGCCGCGCCAGCTCGGCGCACGCGCGGTCGCGGTCGCCGCCGCGGGCGTGCGTCACCGCCAGCTCGAACGCGGCGTCGTCGTGGAGGATCGACGCCGGGTAGTCCTCGGGCAGGCGACGCAGCGCCGCGATCGCGCCGGGCAGGTCGCCGAGGTCGTCGCGCAGCACGATCCCCAGCTCGAGCTGGGCGTCGTCGAGCCAGATCGAGAAGTAGCTGCCGGCGCCGAACGCGACCTCGCGCGTGGCGAGCAGCGCGCGCAGCCGCTCCGCCGCGCCGGCGCCGTCGCCGAGCGCGCGCGCCAGCCGCGCCGCGTGCCACCGCGCGTCGTCGCGCAGCCCGCTGTCGGGGTGGTCGGCGGGGATCCGGTCGTAGAGCGCGCGCGCCGCCGCGAGGTCACCCAGCTCGTGCTCGGCGAGGTCGGCGAGCGCCCACAGCACGTTGTCGGTGACCGCGGTGTCGTCGAGCCGCTCGGCGACGCTCGACAGCTGCTGCCACAGCGCGCGCGCGTCGCGCCGGCGCCCGTCCTTGAGCAGCAGCGCGACCGCGTCGCCGGCGAACGCCTCGTCGGGGAAGTCGGTGACCGTCCGCCACAGGTAGGTCCAGGCGGCGACGTCGGCCTCGGGCGTGCCCAGCTCCAGCGACAGCACGCCGGCGCGGTACAGCGCCTGCGCCGACGGCGGCGGGTCGAGCTCGGCGCGCTCGGGGATCGCGGCGTAGGCGGCGATCGCGTCGTGGACGCGGCCGTCGCGCTCGAGCACCTCGGCCTCGCCGAGCAGCGCCATCGCGCACAGCTCGCGGCGGCGGCGCGGCGGCTGGACCTGTCGGCAGGTCACCTGGGCCGCGCGGTAGGCGGCGATCGCGTCGTCGGGGTGGCCGTCGCGCTCGAGCCGCTCCGCGGTGACGAGGTCCGGCAGCGGCGCCGGCGCCGAGCACGCGGCGGCGAGCGCCAGCGACGCCAGCGCGGCGCCCCTCACGCCGCCTCCGCGATCGCGGCGGCGAGCGCGTCGGCCGCGCGCGCGCACGCCGCGGCGTCGACGTCGAGGTGGGTGACGAGGCGGATCCGGTGCGGCCCGACGCCGCCGACGAGCACGCCGCGGGCGCGCGCCGCGGCGACGACCGCGTCGGCGGCCGGGGCGACGTCGACCATGACGACGTTGGTCTGCACGCGCGCCAGGTCGACCCGCGCGCCGGGCGCGCCGGCGAGCCGCTCGGCGAGCGCGCGGGCGTGGGCGTGGTCCTCGGGCAGCCGCGCGCGGTGGTGGTCGAGCGCGTACAGCCCGGCCGCGGCGAGGATCCCGACCTGGCGCATCCCGCCGCCGTACATCTTGCGGAACCGCCGGCACTGGGCGATCCGCGCGCGCGTGGTGCACACCATCGAGCCGGCCGGCGCGCCGAGGCCCTTGGACAGGCACACGCTGACGGTGTCGAACCCGGCGGCGAGCTCGCGCTCGGGCACGCCCTGGGCCGCGGCCGCGTTCCACAGCCGCGCGCCGTCGAGGTGCAGCGCCATCCCGAGCGCGCGCGCCGCGGTCTGGACGTCGGCGAGCGCGGCGCGGTCCCACACCGCGCCGCCGCCCCAGTTGTGCGTGTTCTCGACCGCGACCACGGTCGTCGGCGACAGGTAGACCGCGTCGCCCTTGTACGCGGCGCGGACGTCGGCGCCGGTGAACCGGCCGTCGCCGGGGAGCTGCTGGGTCTGGGCGCCGGCGAGCGCGGCGAGCGCGCCGGACTCGTGCAGCCAGCAGTGCGCGTTCGCCCCGATCAGCACCTCCTCGCCGGGCCGGGTCAGCGCGCGCAGCGCGACCTGGTTCGCCATCGTCCCCGACGGGACGAACAGCGCGGCCTCGGCGCCGATCAGCTCGGCGACGCGCTCCTCGAGCCGGATGACCGTGGGGTCGTCGCCGTAGACGTCGTCGCCGACCTCCGCCTCCGCCATCGCGCGGCGCATCCCCGGGGTCGGCCGCGTGACGGTGTCCGAGCGCAGGTCGATCACGGCCCGCAACATACACTGACGCGGTGCGTGACGACGATCCGGAACCGGCGCGGCTCGCTACTCAGGCGCCGGCTCGGCGGGCGGAGGCGCGGGCTCGGCCGGCTCCGGCGCGGGCTTCGGCTGGGGGCGCGGCGCCGGCCCGAGCTGGTCGCGCAGCTTGCGCTCCAGACGGTCGAGCATGCCGACCTCCATGTACTCGGGCCGGTCCTCGATGTGGATGACGATCCGCAGCCGCTCGACGCCGTCGCGCTCGAACGTCGCCAGCTCGAGCGAGCCGGGGAACGTCTTGCCCTCGTCGGACAGCTCGAACAGCACGTAGCCGGCCTCGGCGTCCTTCTCGACGATCGTGACGCCCTCGTCGACGCGCAGGAACCGCACGGCGGTGGGGAACACCCGCGCCGCCGTCCACCCGACGACCTTCTCGGACCGCGCGTCGGCCCCGGCGGGGGCGAGCGCGAGCGCGGCGGTGACGAGGACAGCGGACAGGACCCGGCGCATCACGCCGGATGGTCGCCGGCGACCTCGTCCTCGTCCAGTTTTCGGGCGCGGCGCAGGTCCGCGAACGACACGTGCGGCGAGGCGATGCCGAGCGCACCCATCGCCATGTACCAGAGCACCTGGAGCATGTGCAGCGTGATCGCGAACGCCAGGCACACGCCGTTGGCGGCGGTGCCGTGCTCGACCACCGCCGGGCCCAGGTACAGGCTCAGGCCGAGCATCGTGAACCACTGGTACTGCCCGACCAGGCCGGGCGAGTTGGGCAGCGTGATCCCGACCGCGACCAGGCCCATCGTCGCGAACGCGCCCATCAGCGACAGGTCGATGCCGAAGCCGCGCGCCAGCACCCACAGCGAGAACCCGTTCGCGACCCAGTAGGTGAGGCTCCACGCGACGAACACGGCCAGGTTCTTGCCGTCGCGCAGCACCTCGAACCCGCGGATCATGTCGAGCAGCTTGTGCTCGATGACGCCGGCGATGCGCGGCGCCAGCCGCGGCAGCAGCGACATCTTGAGCGCGAACGACACCGTCGCCTGCGGCCGCCGCATCGCGAAGATCAGGAACACCAGCGCCGCGCCGAAGATGCCGAGGGCGGCGTAGGCGGTCGGCATCATCCATCCCGGCGCCGCGGGCCCGCGCAGCGCGAAGAACGCGCCGAACACGAACATCGACACCATCAGGCCGTCGACGATGCGCTCGACCGCGACGGTGCCGAGCGCGGCCGAGGCGGACAGGTGGCCCTTCTGGCGCAGCAGCGCGGGTCGGACGAACTCGCCGAGGCGGGCGGGCAGGGCGAGGATCGCCATGAACCCCACGCTCGAGATCGCGAGCAGCTGCCCGCCGGGCAGCCGGACGCCCAGCGGCGCCAGCAGGTTGTTCCACCGCCACGCGCGGCAGAAGTGCGTGACCGCGAGCAGCGCGAGGTAGCCGGCCAGGTACGGCCAGAAGTCCGCGACGTGGAGGTTGTCGAGCGCGGCGTCGAGCTGCGCGCGCGCGGACGCGTCGGGCCAGACGAGGTAGAGGCACAGCGCCAGCATCGCCAGCGACAGCGCGAGGTTGACGGCGAGCTTCATCGGGCGGCGAGGCGTCGGCCAGGCGATCTGGGCGGGGTGGGGCCCGTCGAGCTCCGCTCGACGGGCGGGGCGGCGAGCCCCGTGTGGTTGACGGCGAGCTTCATCGTTGGGATCGGGCTACTCCGGCAGCTCGCCGGCGAGGATCTGGCGGGGCCCGTCGTCGAGCAGGCGGGTCACCGCGGCGGGGCCGAGGCGCTTCCTGATCCACGCGATGCCCTCGGCGGCGCGGGCGACGTCCTCGCGGGTGTGGGCGTCGGACGCGACCGCGTGGGCGAGCCCGTCCTCGAGCAGGCGGCGCGCGACCTTGCCCTGCTTGCGGCCGTGGTAGCCGGCGACGGCGCCGAGGTCGACGACGAACGCGCAGCTCGCGTGGAGCTTGCGGGTGAGGGCCTCGTCGTCCCACAGCGCCTCGTAGCGCTCCGGGTGAGCCATGACCGGCAGCTTGCCGGCGAGGGTGAGGCGGAAGATGTGCTCGGTGAGGCCGAGCGGGAGCCGCTCCGCCGACGGGTGGATCTCGAACAGGAACGCCGGGCCGCCGCCGTAGGACGGGATCGTCCCGTCCTGGGACCGACCGAAGAACACATCGTCCCACATGTTCTCGGCGGCGAGGTGGAGCCGGGCCCGCGCCCCGACCGACTGCGTCAGCGCGTCGAACGTCCGGGCGATGTCGCCGAGATCGGGCAGGAACTTGGCCGCGAGCTGGTGCGGCGTCGCGCAGATCTCGGTGAAGCCGATCGCCGCGAGCGCCTCGATCATCTGCATCGACGTCGTCGCGTCCGGCGCCCCGTCATCGAGGCCGAACAGGACGTGGCTGTGCAGATCGACGAAGCCCATGGGCGATGGCGTGGTGTACCGCGCGGGCGCGGCCGGCAGCAACCGCGGCCCGCTCGTTGTGTCCCCGACCACGCGCGCGGGATGCGTTGCCCGGCCAGATCGCGCGTGTTAGAGATCGATCGCACCCCGGCGCACGAGGGCGTCAGCCCGCGCGCGTCAGTACCTGGGCACCCCTGGCTACGGGCACGAGGTCCTTCCGATGGCACAAGGCGAAAAGCGCGAGAATTCCGTCCTGTTCTCCCTCCGCGAGCTCCGTCAGATCGAGGAGACCCGCGTCCAGGAAGAGGAGGACGCCGCCAAGGCCGCCGAGGAGGCGCGGATCCGCGCCAAGATGGACGAGGAGCGCCGGATCCGCGACGCCGAGGAGGCCAAGCTCCGCGCCCAGGCCGAGGAGGAGCGCCGCATCCGCGACGAGCAGGAGCGCCGCGCCCGCGAGGAGCAGATGCGCCTGCAGGAGGCCGAGGCTCGCGCTCGCGTCGAGGCCCAGGCCAACCTCGAGCAGCAGCGGCTGCAGCACGAGATGGAGCTGCGCCGTCAGGAGGTCGCCAAGAAGCGGCCGACGTGGCTGATCGCGGTCGCCGGCGTGCTCGTGGTCGCGATCGGCATCGCGGTGTTCGTGATCATCGAGCGCGGCAAGGACGCCGACAAGGCGGCCAAGGCCAAGATCGCCGCGCAGGAAGAGGCGGCGCGGATCCAGGCCGAGAAGGAGCAGCTCGAGAAGGACATGAAGGAGCTCGAGGACCAGATGGCCGCGCTCGACAAGCAGATCGAGGGCCTGACCTCCGAGATCTCGAACGCCGAGGCGGCGTCGAAGACCGCCAAGACCGACGCCGAGCGCAACGCCGCCAACGCCCGCATCCAGCGCGCGAAGGACGAGCAGGCGCGCCTCGCCAAGGAGCGTCGCGCCAAGGCGCAGGAGAAGGAGAACCGCAAGATCAAGGGCCTCGACACGAGCAACCCGCTCGGCGGCCTCAAGCGCTAGCGGTGCGCTAGTCCCGCGCGAACCGACCTTCGTCGGTCCGGCACCGGCCCGTGTCGCGAGAAGCGGCGCGGGCCGTTTGCGTTTCGGCGAGGGCCCGCGCTACGAAGCACGCATGAGCGAGGGTCACGAGCTCGCCGGCAAGCTGGCGCTGGTCACCGGCGGCGGCCGCGGCATCGGGCTGGCGATCGCGCGGCGGCTCGCCGCCGGCGGCGCGCGCGTCGTCGTCACCGGTCGCGACGAGGCGGCGCTCGCCGCGGTCGCGGGCGAGCTCGGCGGCGTCGCGCTGCGCGCGGATCTGTCCGACCGCGGCTCGACCGACGCGCTGGTCGCGCGCCTGCGCGACGTCGGCCGCGTCGACGTGCTGGTCAACAACGCCGGCATCGCCGAGAGCGCGCCGCTGGACAAGACCGACGACGCGATGTGGGACCGGATCGTCGAGCTCGACGCGACCGCGCCGTTCCGGCTGATCCGCTCGCTCGCGCCGGCGATGATCGCCGCGGGGTGGGGGCGGATCGTCAACATCGCGTCGAACGCCGGCGTCTCCGGCTACGGCTACACCGCGGCGTACTGCGCCGCCAAGCACGCGATGGTCGGCTACACCCGCGCGCTCGCGGTCGACCTCGCGCGCACCGGCGTGACGATCAACGCGGTGTGCCCGGGCTGGGTCGAGACCGACATGGTCAAGGCCGCGGTGGCGCGGATCCAGGCCAAGACCGGGCGCTCCGAGGAGGAGGCGCGGCAGTCGCTGGCGTCGATGACGCCGCAGCGCCGGATGATCCAGCCCGAGGAGGTCGCCCACGTCGTGGCGATGCTGTGCGGCGACGGCGCGCGCGGCGTCCACGGCCAGGCGCTCGTGATCGACGGCGGCCAGGTCCTGAAGTAGCGGCGCCCGCGGGCGCGCCGAGGAGGCAGACGTGAAGGAAAGCGGACGAGTCGACATCGTCGAGGTCGCCGGGTGGCCGGCGCCGCGCGGCTACGCCAACGGCACGATCGCGCGCGGGCGCGCGCTCCACGTCGCCGGTCAGATCGGCTGGCGCCCCGACGGCACGTGGGAGCACGACGACCTCGTCGGCCAGTTCGGCCAGGCGCTCGACAACGTGCTCGCCGTCGTCCGCGCCGCCGGCGGCGCGGCGTGGAACATCGCGTCGATGACCGTGTTCGTCACCGACATCCAGGCCTACCGCGACGGCGCGCGCGCGCTCGGGCCGGTGTGGAAGGCGCGGATGGAGCGCCACTTCCCGGCGATGGCGCTGATCGGCGTCGCCGCGCTGGTCGAGCCGCGCGCCAAGGTCGAGATCCAGGCGATCGCCCACCTGCCCGAGGTCCCGTGATGAGCAAGCTCGAGCCCAAGCACTTCTCGTACGCCCAGGCCGCCGGCGTCGCGACGATCACCCTCGACCGCCCCGACAAGCTCAACTCGCTGACGTTCGAGAGCTACGAGGAGCTGGCCGAGACGTTCGAGGCGCTGGACCGCCCGGCCCACGACGACGTCCGCGCGATCGTCATCACCGGGCGCGGCCGCGGGTTCTGCTCCGGCGGCGACCAGGACGACATCATCAAGCGCCTGCTCGGGCGCACCACGCCGGAGCTGCTCGAGTTCACCCGCGCGACCGGCCGCCTGATCGAGTCGATCCGCGCGTGCCGCCGCCCGGTGATCGCCGCGGTCAACGGCGTCGCGGTCGGCGCCGGCGCGGTGATCGCGTGCGCCGCGGACCTGCGGATCGCCGCGCCGACCGCGCGGTTCGGGTTCGTGTTCCCCAAGGTCGGGCTGTGCGGCGCCGACATGGGCATCACGTACCTGCTGCCGCGGATCGTCGGGCTCGGCCACGCCTCGGAGCTGCTGTTCTTCGGCGACCTGGTCGACGCGGCGACGGCGCTGCGGATCGGCCTGGTCAACCGGGTCGAGGAGTCGGCCGAGGCGTGCGTCGCGACGGCGCAGGCGTGGGCGAAGCGCCTGGCCGAGGGGCCGGCGTTCGCCCACCGCATGACCAAGCAGATGATCGAGTCCGAGCACACGATGGCGCTGGCCGAGGCGATCGAGGCCGAGGCCCAGGCGCAGGCGCTGTGCATGCAGCACCCGGACTTCGCCGAGGCCCACGACGCGTTCAAGCACAAGCGCGCGCCGCGGTTCGCCGGGGCGCCGGGCGGCGAGGGGGCGGCGTGATCGCCCCGCGGCTGTCGAACGCGGACCTGCCGATGTTCTTCGAGCCGCGCCACCACGAGCTGGCGGCGCGGGTGCTCGCCGCGGCGCCGGCGATCGAGGCGGCGGAGCAGGCGGCGGACGAGCCGGCGCGCGACCGCGCCGCGGCCGCGGCGCTCGCCGCGGCGGGGCTGTTCGCGCTGACGTCGTCGCCGCCCGGCGCGCCCGGCGCAGGCGCGCCGGACGGCTCGGACGGCTCGGACGGTTCGATCCGGGCCCTCGACCTGTGCCTGGCGCGCGAGCTGCTCGGCTGGGCGTCGCCGCGCGCCGACTCGATCTTCGCGGTGCAGGGCCTGGGCACCTACGCGGTGATCGCCGCGGGCTCGCCGGCGCAGCGCGCGCTGCTGCCCGCGTTCGCGCGCGGCGAGCGGATCGCCGCGTTCGCGCTGACCGAGCCCGAGGCCGGCAGCGACGTCGCCGCGTTGCAGACCCGCGCCGTCCGGGAACCGGACGGCGGGTGGCGGCTCGACGGCGACAAGCTGTTCATCTCCAACCTCGGCCTGGCGTCGCACGCGATCGTGTTCGCCAGCGCCGACCCGGCCGCCGGGCGCAAGGGCATCACCGCGTTCTGGCTGCCGCTCGACACCCCGGGCGCGACGGTCACGCCGCAGGCGCCGATCGCCCCGCACCCGCTCGGCGCGCTGGCGCTGCGCGGCTGCCGGCTGCCCGCCGACGCGGTGATCGGCGAGGTCGGCGCGGGCTTCCGCCTCGCGATGCAGACGCTCGACACCTACCGCGTCTCGGTCGGCGCCGCGGCGGTCGGGATGGCGCGGCGCGCGCTCGCCGAGGCGACCGCGTTCGTCCGCGGCCGGTCGCAGTTCGGCAAGCCGCTGGCCGAGCAGCCGCTGGTCCAGGCCCACCTCGCCGACATGATCGTCGACCTCGACGCGGCGCGCCTGCTGGTGCTGCGCGCGGCGTGGGCACGCGATCACGCGGCGGCCGGCGCGCGCGTCACCACCGAGGTGTCGATCGCCAAGCTCGGCGCGACCGAGGCGGCGCAGCGCGTGATCGACCGCGCCGTGCAGCTGTTCGGCGGGCGCGGCGTGATCGCCGGCGCGGTGGTCGAGCACCTGTACCGGGCGATCCGCCCGCTGCGCATCTACGAGGGCACCAGCGAGATCCAGCGCACCGTGATCGGGCGCGCCGTGGCGGGAGAGCCGTGATGACCGAGAGCCAGCCCACCTTCCCCGAAGACTTCAACCTCGCCGACTACTTCCTGTTCGACCGGCTGCGCGAGGGCCTCGGCACCACCGTCGCGCTGCGGTTCGGCGCGCGGTCGTGGACCTACGCCGAGGTCGCGGACCGCGCCCACGCGCTCGCCCGCTGGCTGGTCGACCAGGGCCTGCCGCCCGAGGCGCGCGTCTACACGATCCTCGACGACATCCCGCCGTTCGCGTGGAGCATCTTCGGGATCCTCGCCGCCGGCGGCGTGCTCACCATGGGCAACCCCGGCGCGCCGACGGGCGACCTGCTCCACGCCGCCGGCTACGTCAAGGCGCGCGTGATCATCACGACGCCCGGCGTCGCCGCGGCGCTCGCGCCCGGCTTCGCCGAGCTGCCGCACCTGCGCACCGTGCTGCTCGTCCCCGACGCGGCGACGGGCGACGATCCGGAGGTCGCGCCGGTCGTGCTCGGCGCGCTCCGCCACCACGGCGTCGAGATCGTCGCGCTCGCCGACGCGGTCGCCGAGGGTCGCCGGCTCGAGCGCCCGCTGCCGCGCACCCGCCGCGACGACCTCGCGGTGTGGCTGTTCACCTCGGGCTCGACCGGCCGCCCCAAGGCCGCGATGCACACCCACCGCGACTTCGCGTTCAACACCGAGGTCTACGCCAAGCGCACCGTCGGCTACCGCCGCGGCGACGTCACGGTCAGCGTGCCGCGGCTGTTCTTCGGCTACGCCACCGGGACCAACCTGTGGTTCCCGTTCGCGGTCGGCGCCACCGTCGGGCTGTGGGCGGGGCGCCCGACGGTCGAGGGCCTGATCGACGCGATCGCGCGCTACCGCCCGACGATCGTCACCAACGTCCCGACGATGCTCGGCAAGCTGCTCGATCACGACGACGCGCTGCGCGCCGGCGGCGGCGCGGGGCTCGACCTGTCGTGCGTGCGGTTCCACCTGTCGGCCGGCGAGGCGCTGCCGCCGGCCTTGCTCGAGCGGTTCCTCGCGCGGTTCGGCGGCCAGGTCTACGACGGCATCGGCTCGGCCGAGATGTTCCACATCTACTGCAGCAACCGCCCCGGCGACGTGAAGCCGGGGAGCCTGGGCCGCGTCGTCGACGGCTACACCCTGCGCGTCTTGCCCGAGGACGCCGACGGCCCGGGCGCGCCCGAGGTGCCGCGCGGCGAGATCGGCGTCTTGTGGGTCAAGGGCGACTCGGTGTCGCTCGGCTACTACCAGGACCGCGACCGCTCGTGGAAGACGTTCCACGGCCACTGGTGCCGCACCGGCGATCTGTTCCGCATCGACGACGACGGCTACCTGTGGTTCAGCGGGCGCGCCGACGACCTGTTCAAGGTCGGCGGGATCTTCGTCGCGCCGCTCGAGGTCGAGGAGTGCCTGCTGCGCCACCCGGCGGTGTCGGGCGCCGCGGTGATCGGCGCGCCCGACGGCGCCGAGGGCCTGGTCAAGCCCAAGGCGTTCGTCGTCGTCCGGCCCGACGCCCGCGGTCAGCTCGCGACCGAGGCGTCGCGCGCCGCGCTCGCCGCGGCGCTGCAGGACCACGTCAAGGCGACGCTGTCGAAGCACAAGTACCCGCGGTGGGTCGTGTTCGTCGACGAGCTCCCCAAGAACGACCGCGGCAAGGTCGACAAGAAGCTGCTGGCCGAGCGCGAGCGCGAGGCGCGGGCGTGACCGCGCGCGCGCTCGCCGCGCACACCACGGCGTCGTTGCGCGCGCTGCTCGACGGCGGACGCCCGGTCGTCGCGCTGGTGCCGGTGGGCTCGACCGAGCCGCACGGGCCGCACCTGGCGCTCGACACCGACGTGGTGATCAGCAAGGGCGCGTGCGCGCGCGCCGCGGCGCGGCTCGAGGCGCGCGGCCTCGCGGTGGTGATCGCGCCGGCGATCGCCTACGGCGTCACCGACTGCGCCGAGGGCTTCGCCGGCGCCGTCAGCGTGCCCGAGCCGGTGCTCGCGGCGTACCTGGCGGCGGTGACGCGCGGGCTGCTCGCCACCGGCCTCGCCCACGTCTGCCTGGTCAACAACCACCTCGAGCCGGCGCACGATCGCGCGGTGCGCGCCGCGGCCGCGGAGGTCGTGGCCGACCGCCCTGGCGCCGCCTCGGTCGCGTGCCCGCTGACCCGGCGGTGGGCGCGCACGCTGTCGCCCGAGTTCAAGAGCGGCGCGTGCCACGCCGGCCGCTACGAGACGTCGATCGTCCTCGCCACCGCGCCCGGCCGCGTCGACGAGCACGCGCGCGCCGCGCTGCCCGAGGTGCCGATCAGCCTGTCCGAGCAGCTGTCTCGCGGCGTCGGCACGTTCGCGGCGATGGGCATGGACCGCGCCTACGCCGGCGCGCCGGCGGCGGCCTCGGTCGAGGAGGGCGACGCCTTGCTCGACCGGCTGGCCGAGATGGTCGAGGGCGAGGTGGTCGAGGCGATGGCGAGCCTCAGCCCGGCGCGCTCAGCTTGACCTTGAGCCGGCGCTTGAGCGCCTCGAACCGCTTGCGCAGCGCCTGGTCGAGCCGGCGCACCGCGTCGGCGTCGCCCGCGTCGTCGCCGGCGAGGATCACGGCGATCTCGCGCCACGGCAGCTGGCGGTCGACCCGCAGGGACAGGAGCTCGCGCTCGTCGTCGGTCAGCGTCGCCCGGACCGCGGCGAGGCGGTCCTTCATCTCCGACCGCAGGTAGGTCACGGTCGCCGTCCGCGCGGCGTCGATCGCGTCGTCGAGCTCGCCCGGCAGGGCGATGCGCTGGGCGCGCCGGCGGTCGCCGCGGGCGCGGCGCCACGCGGCGTGACGGGCCAGCGTGTACGCCCACGTCCGCGCCGACGACGCCCAGCGGAACGCCGGCATCCCGCGCAGCACGTCCTCGCACCAGATCGAGAACGTGTCGTCGGCGTCGGCGGCGTGGCGCACGATCGCGCCGAGGTACGCGCCGATCTCGCCGCCGTAGCCGCGCACGACGGCGGCCGCGGCCGCGGCGTGGTCGCCCGCGTCACACGCGGCGCGGACGTCGCGCTCGAGCTGGTCGCGGTCGCTCACGCGGCCAGCCTACCGCGGCCGCGCGCTCCACTTCGCGCGATCGGCGCGGAGCTGGACGGCGTCGGCGCTGTCCTCGCCGAGGCCGGCGACGACGATCGCCAGCGCCTCGTCGAACAGCGGCCGGGCGGCCGGCCGGTCAGTCCGGCCGAGCGCGAGCGCCTCGTTCCACAGCGCGTAGCCGCGCATCACCGCGTCGCGCGGCAGGTGGGCGTCGGCGAGCAGGCGCGCGCGCCGCAGGTGGGGCAGGGCGGCCTCGGGGCGGCCGAGGTCGAGCTCGCCCAGGCCGACGTTGAACAGGTCGCCGATCAGGTCGGGGTGCGCGGGGCCGTAGAGCTGCTCGCGTCCGGCGAGGACCTCGCGCGCGGCGGCGAGCGACTCCTCGAACCGGCCGGCGTCGGCGAGGAAGATCGATCGCGAGCTGGTGAGGTGCAGCGTCGTGACCGCGCGCAGCGGGTCGTCGTCGCGGGCGAGCGCCGCGAGCGCCGCGTCGACGTCCGCGATCGCGCCGGCGTGGTCGCCCCGCGCCCCGCGGATCCGGGCGCCGAGCAGCGCCAGCATCGCGCGGTTGTGCGGCCGCAGCGCGAGCCGGCTGGCCTCGACCTGGGCGTGCGCGAGCCACTCGGCCGCGAGGTCGAGCTGGCCGGCCGCGGCCAGCGCGTCGCACAGCCCGCTCGCGGCGTCGAACGCCTGGGGCGAGCCGGCGGCGCGGAACCCGAAGAACCCGGCGCGCAGGTGATCGTAGGCCTCGACCATGCCCTTGTGCGCGAGCAGCGCGCTGCCGAGCGCGTGCTCGGCCAGGCCGCGCGCCAGGGGCGGCGCGTCGGGGGCGAGCCCCTCGACCAGCGCGCGCGCCTGCGTCAGCCTGGTGGCCTCGTCGCCGGCCGCGGCGAGCCGGTCGAGCTCGACGAGCGCCGCCTCGACGCGCGCGACGGCCGGATCGGTCTGGCTCGCCGGCAGCTCGCTCGGCTCGGCGCAGCTCGACGGCCAGCTCAGCGAGCCCACGATCCGCGTCAGGCCCGCGGGGTCACGATCGCGCAGCGCGACCAGCCGGCCGAGCTCCTCGCGACGGCTCGCCAGGCACGCCGCGCCGGCCGCGCCGAGCGCCTCGGACCACGCCGGCGTCGCCGGCAGCTCGGTGCACAGCCGCCGCCGCGCGGCGGTCCACTCGGCCGCGAGCCCGTCGATCGCGTCGGCGAGCAGCGCCGCGGCGCCGGCGCCGCGCGGGTGGGCGGCGATCACGCCGTCGCGGGTGGACGGAGACCACACGTCGTCGACCGCGGCGGGCAGCCCGGCGCACGGATCGTCCGCCAAAGGCGGGGCCGGGGCCGGGGCCGCGCCGGCGGCGGGCGCGGCGTCGCCGCCGCGCGACGACGCCACGGCGAGCCCGACGACCACGAGCCCGACGGCGCCGGCGGTGGC
>WYBA01000402.1 GCA_011526095.1 Myxococcales bacterium
AGGGAGCGATCTTCTCGAACAGCTCCTTCGCCTCCGGCTTCTTGGAGATGATGAACGTGGACAGGCAGACCAGGCTGCCGAGGATGAGCGCGAGCGGGCCAATGTAATGCATGGACGATTCCCCCCTGGGATTCGGTTCGGCCGCTAGCGTCTCACCGAGCTAGCCCGCTGTCACGTTCACAGGGCCTCGTTGTACGCACCCACATCCGGATAGGACGTCTGGATCCCGGACAGTGGCGGCAGGTCCTCCCGGCACTGTAACGACGCTTCCAGCATCGACGTGGTGGCGTAATTGACGATCTCCCACCCGACCGGCCCGTCGAGATAGTCGTCGTTGCAGTCGAACAGGAAGCCCGCGAACTGCGCGCCACACAGCCCGTGCTCGTCGGCGATCTCGAGCAGGTTCTGGCCCTGGGCGTTCACGGTCTCGCACAGGTCGCTGAACGCCAGGTGCCCGGCGTTGGTCAGCCCGACGAGGTGGCGCGGCGTCGGCGAGCTCTCCCACGCGCCCTCGACCCGATCCCACTGCGCGATCGTGTCGGCCATCCCGCCCATGTAGAGGATCCCGTCGAGCGACGCCGACGACGCCACGGCGCCGGCGCCGGCGAGCGGCATCACGACGCGCACGCCCGGCTTGCCCGCGCTCGACGCCGCGGCGCCGCCGCCGGCGGAGTGACCGGCGACGCCGACGCGCGAGGCGTCGATCTTGCCGGCGAGGAACGCCAGCTCGCCGCTCGGCGCCGCGAGCGCGGCGAGCATCGCGTCGACGTCGCCGCCGAGGTCCTGCTCGCCGCTGGGGTCGTCGGGGCACAGCGTCGCGAGCGTGTCGCCGAGCATCAGTCCCGGGTGATCCGCCGCGACGACGACGAACCCGCGGCTCGCCCAGTGCGTCACCTGCGGCAGCGACTGGTGGCGGAACGCCGCGGTGCCGTGGACGAACACGACGACCGGGTAGGGGCCGTAGCCCTCGTCGAGCGGCAGGTCGCGGTAGCAGTCGCAGTGCTGCCACGGGTTGTCGTCCTCGGGGATGTCGTCGCGCAGCGACGGCGACAGCGCCTGGCGGATGTCGTACTGGGCGGGCTGCTGCCCGGCCTCCGACCCGGCGGCGGCCGGGTACCAGACCTCGACCGTCAGCCGGCCGATCTGGACCGTCCGGGCGCCGACCGCCCACGGCCCGCGGACGGCCGGGTCGGACGCGGTGCCCGGGAACCGGGCGCCGTCGCAGCCGTCCCGGTCCTCGCCGACCACCGCGGCGTCGGGCTCGCCGGTGTCGTCGTCGTCGCCCGACGAGCCGCCGCCGCCACATGCAAGGAGCGCGGCCGCGAGGCCGGTGATCGTGCAGACCTGTACCCTCATGGCGGCGACCCTACCGCCGCACAAAGTAGAAAGTGGAGATGCCTACTCGTGGCAGACCCTGTCAGGTTTGCCGCGCCCGGGCATCGGGCGCGGTCACTCCCGCTTGGCCTCAGCGACCTGGACCGACCAGCGGACGGCCACGAGCGCGACGACCCCGCCGAGCGCCATCGGGACCAGCGCGATCAGCAGGCCGACGCGGAGCGAGATCGCGTCGGCGAGGACGCCGACGATGCCGGGCGAGATGCCGTCGCCCAGGGCGTGGACGAGGAACAGGTAGGTCCCGGTGGCGGCGGCGCGGTGGTGCGGCGCGACCACGTCGTGGAGCGCGGCGAGGATCGGCCCGACGTACCAGCTCACGAAGTAGACCGAGATCGCGAGCGCGCCGAGCGCGAGCCACAGGTTCGGCGTGATCAGCGCGATCGCCGCGCACGGCGCGCCGACCAGCGCGCCGACGCCGACGGCGGTGAGCCGGCCGGCGCCGGGCCGGCGGCGCTCGATCCGGTCGGCGACGATCGAGCCGCTCAGCGCCCCGGCGATCCCCGCCACCGTCCCGACCAGCCCGAACAGCATCGTCGCCTCGTCGAGGTGCGACTTGTCGCCGTCGAAGTGGTAGCGCAAGAGGAACGCGATCCCCCACAGCGCGACGGCGCCGACGAAGAACGTGATCAGCACGCCGGCGGCGTTGATCGCGACGATCGCCGCGCGCGCGCCCGGCGTCTTCCACTGCAGGGCGATCGACGCGTCGACCGGCGGCCCGTCGCCCCGGGCGGTGGCGCGCGCCACGCGCGGCCGCGGCCGCTCGTAGATCAGCAGCGCGAGCGCGGTCAGGATCAGCCCGGGCAGGCCGACGATGAAGAACGCGGTGCGCCAGCCGAACGCCGACGCCACGACGCCGCCGGTGACGACGCCGACCGCGGTGCCGACGAGCATGCCGAGCTGGAACACGCCGAGCGCGCGCGCGCGCTGCGCCGGGGTGAACCGCTCGCTGATCAGCGCCGACGCCGCCGGCGCGTACGCCGCCTCGCCGATCCCGACCGCGGCGCGCGCGATGAACAGCTCGCTGTAGTTACGGGCGAGGCCCGCGGCGGCCGTCGCCAGGCTCCACAGCCCGACGCCGATCGCGATCACGCGGGTGCGCAGCCACCGGTCGGCGAGGATCCCCAGCGGGATCGACGCGACCGAGTGGACGATCATGAACGCCGTGTGGAGCAGGCCGGCCTCGGTGCTCGACAGGCCGAGGCCACCCTCGGCGACCGGCGCCTCGAGCAGCGGGATCAGCGGCGCGAGGACCTGGCGGTCGACGTAGTTGAAGAAGTTGATCAGCGCGAGGATGACCAGCGTCGACGACGGCGTGACCACGGTGAACCGCCCGGCGGCGGCGGGCGGCGCGTCCGGGTGGGACGGCGCCGGGTCGTCGGGGCGGGGGAACTGCAAGGCGCGGGCACTCTGCCAGACGCGGGTTCAGTCGTCGAGGTGGCGCGCGCGCCGCGGACGCGCGAACCTCGGAGCATGTCGCGCCGCCGCCACACCCTGTTCGCCGCGCCGCTCGTCGTCACGGTCGCGATCGCGCCCGCGTGCGACAAGTCGAAGGACACGGCGCCGCCGCGCGAGCCGGACGTGATCTCTCGCAACCCACCGGAGCCGCCGCCGGACAGGCCGCCGCCGCTGGTCGTCGACGCGGGCGCGGGGGGCGCGGCCGTCGACGCTGCGCCCTTCGACCCGGGCAAGATCACGTTCAACGGCCACGTCTGTCTGCAGGGCCCGCCCGGCCAGGAGAGCTCGGTGCCGTGCCCGCCGGAGCTGCTGCCCGAGGCCAGGCCGGGCGAGGCGGTGATCGCGTTCGGCCGCGAGTGCCGGATCGCCGGGCACCGCCAGGTGCGCTGCCCCGACGGCGGCCCGACGATCGTCGAGCCTCGCCCGAACGACACGGTGAGCGGCCGCGTGCACACGCAGTTCGACCCCGGACAGATGGCGTGCACCGAGTGGGAGGACATGACGTGTCCGCCGGACGCGACCTGCAACCCGCCGCCGCCGCGCCAGGTCCCCTGCCCCGATGATCTCTTGCCGTCGCTCGCGCCGGGCGTGGCGCCGACGTCGCGCAAGGGCGGCGAGTGCTTCCTCGGCGAGGTCGAGGTCGCGTGCCCGACGGCGGAGGTCACGGGGCCCGCGGTCACGCAGGTCCCCGACGGCGACCACGCCCGCCTCGTCCGGCGCGACGACGGGTCGTGCTGGCGCCAGTTCGACGACGACTGCGACCCCGGCGTGAAGTGCAACCCGCCCGAGCCCGAGCCGGCGCCGTGCCCCGACGCGCTGCTGCCCGCGGTCGTCAACGGCAAGTCGCCGAAGCGGAAGAAGGACGGCACCTGCTGGTGGGGCAACACGCAGGTGCGCTGCAAGTAGCGGCCTCCGTCTCCGTCTCCGTCTCGGCCTCCGTCTCGGCCTCCGTCTCCGTCTCCGTCTCCGTCTCCGTCTCCGCCTCCGTCTCCGTCTCCGTCTCCGTCTCCGTCTCCGTCTCCGTCTCCGTCTCCGCCTCCGCCTCCGTCTCCGCCTCCGTCTCCGGTGCCGTCCACGTCTGCAAGTTCATCCCCGGCGGCGCAGGAGCTGGAAGTTCCGCTCATCCTGAGCCCGGCCGAGCGAAAGCGAGGCCGGAGTCGAAGGATGGTGTGATGGTGGATGGTGGATGGTGACAGTCGTGGCTCGCGTCGACGCCCCACCGACTGTCAACACCCTTCGACACGCGCCTCGCTTTCGCTCGGCGCTGCTCAGGGTGAGCGGAACAAGGCTGTTCGTCCGACGGCAATCTCCGACCACGTCGGTGAGAGGCTCAGGACGAGCGGTGGTTCTCAGACGACGATCTGAGTTGAGATGGATCCTGCGGATGGTGACAGTCGTGGACGACGCCGGACGCCGGATGCCGGCGCCCGAAATAGAAACAGGGCGCCCCGTGGGGCGCCCTGTTGGGTCGCGCCACGGCGACCCGAAGCTGTCCTGGCCTCAGCGGCTCACGGCACGAACAGCCGCTCGCCGCGGAACGTCGACTCGCCGAGCGGGGCGGGCGTCGCGCCGTAGGTCATCTGGCCGGTCCAGGCGCCGGCCTGGAGCACGTCGATGCGGCGGTCCTGGTTGGTGTCGACCCAGCGCGCGCCGCCCTGGATGCCGAGCTGCATCGCGGTGGCGTCGATGCCGCGGATCTGGTCCTCGACGAAGCCGGCGGCGTAGCCGAGGCCGAGCTCGCACGCGCCCTCGTACAGCGAGGTCGAGCCGAAGCCGATGAAGTCGGAGATCGCGGCGCCGATGTCGTGGCACGGCACCAGGCCGGTGAGCAGCGACTCGAGGTCGTTCGCCGAGCCGTCGACGAGCGGGATGATGAGCTGCTCGAGCGCGACCATCAGGATCGAGCCGTACGACAGCGGGAACTCGTGCGCGCCGACGGTGATGCGGGTGGCGTCGTAGCCGAACGCGACGTCGGTCGACATCTCCGTCATGCCGAGGTCGGCCAGGCCGTACTCGAACGACTGGTCGTCGATGTGGAAGATCAGCCCGGTGAGGATGTGCTGCGCCAGCATCGCGCCGTCGACGTCGTTGCCGGCCTCGACGTGCAGGGTGGACGCGGTGCCGAACCCGCGCGCGACCTGGCCGAACGCGTCACCGACCTCGATCAGGCGGGCGACGATGTCGGGCGTGTTGTTGACGAGCAGGTCGTAGAGCAGGCCGTCGATCGCGGGCCGCGCGCCGTCGATCAGGTCGCGGATCGTGCCGTTGTCGATGTTGTCGACGATCTGGTCGAGCACCCACGTCGCGGGGTCGTACGGGTCGTCGGTCATGTCGATGAACGTGTTGATCACCTGGCCGGCGGTGCCGGGCAGGCCGGACGCGAGGTCGAACTCCGAGGTCAGGCGGTAGTCGCCGGCGACCTCGAGCGCGTTCTGCAGGACCTGGACGTTCCACCGCACCGGGTCGGCGGCCTCGGCCGAGGCCTCGACGTCGAACGCCAGCTCGCCGACGTCGCCGGCGGTCAGCTCGACCGTCAGCTCGCCCGCGGCGTCGGTCGAGCCCGAGAACGCCGACAGCACCGAGCCGCCGGCGTCGCCGTCGAACACGAAGTCGATCTGGCCGGCGAGCGGCGCGCCCTCGGTGTCCGAGTACCGGACGGTGATCTCGGTCGTCCAGCCGTTCTCGAGCAGCACCGAGCGCTCGCCGACGATCGCGAGCTGCGCGCCGCCGGGCGCGAGGTCGTCGCCGTCGTCCGACGGGCCAGAAGCGCACGCGGCGGCGCCGAGCGTGAGCGCGAGCAGGAGCGTGGTCGAAGAGATCGTCCTCATGGCAGTCCTCGGGGTTGGGGAACCTGGGCGCTGGCCCGCGGGTCCGTTGGCGTGAGGACCCTTGTGCAGCGCGCGTGCCGCCATCGCCGCCGATGTCGGTCCCGTGCGATCTCGTCGGCTTGCGCGCGCCTTGACGCGGTGCAGGGAACGGTTGACCCCAGGAACGTCAGACCGCGGCAAGCCGACTGGCCGGGTCGCCTGACCCGCCGCGGCTCATCCGCTCGACCTCACGGCCGCATCGACCACTCCTCGCACTCCGCCTCGGTCGCGCACTGCGAGTCGCAGCCGGGGATCCCGCACGGGTAGCAGCAGCGCAGCTCGCCGTCGCACGCCGCGGGCGCCGGCTTGTCGGCGTTGCCGGCGCGGTCGCCCCACGCGCACACCGCGCCGTGCGTGCCATCGGTGCGCGTCGGATCCGGATCCGGCGCGGTGTCGGGCCCGCGGGGACCGCAGGCAGTGAGGGCGAGCACGGCGACGGCGAGCAGGCGTGTCATGGCGCCTTCCACGCACGACGCCCGCCCGGGCGCTGTGGTGTGATGCCGCCGATGATCCGCGCCGTCACCCTCCGCTGGCTGTGCCTCGGGCTCGCGCTCGCCGCGTGCCGCGACGGCGGGGCCGCCGCGCGCTCGGGCCGCGACGCAGCGCCCGCGGTCGCGCCGGCGCCCGCGACGCCCGCGGCGATCGACCCGGGCTGGGCGCGCTGGCTCGCCGCCGCCGACGCGTACGTCGAGCCGGCGGCGAGCGCGCCGTCGCCGACCGTGCTGGCGATGCGCCTGGGCGACGGCGACGAGCTGACCGACGACGAGCGCGCCGCGTTGCACGCCGCGCTCGCGGACAACCGCGCCGCCCTGCGCGCCCTCGCCGACGCGACGCGCGCGACGCCGTGCGACGCCGCCGGCGCGGCCGACCTCGGGCGCGTCGCGCGCGCCGGCCTGCGGCTGTCGTCGCTGCTGCACCTGCTCGCGGCGCGCGCGGCGCTCGCCGGCGCCGACGCCGACCTCGACGAGGCGGTCGTCGACGTCGCCGCGGTGCTCGCCGCGGCGCGCGCGCTCGCCGTCTGCCGCGGCGGCCTGCTCGTCACCACGGTCGCGCTCGGCGTCGAGCCCGGTGCGCTCGCCGCCCGCGCGATCCCGCTCGAG
>WYBA01000051.1 GCA_011526095.1 Myxococcales bacterium
CGATGGGGCCTCACGCCGGCCGAGAAGGAGGTGGCCCTGCTGCTGCTCAAGGGCCTGAGCCACAAGGAGGTGGCCGGCATCCGCGGCGTCGGCGAGACCACCGTCCGCCAGCAGGCCCGCGCGATCTACAAGAAGGCCGGCCTCGAAGGCCGCCATGAGCTCGCCGCGTTCTTCCTCGAGGACCTGCTCGATGGCGCCTCGCGCGGCGCCGCTCGCGGCGAAATCGCCACGCCCCCTTGACGCCCGGGTGGCCCCGTGGCATCTAAGCACCCGTCTGGACGAGCCAGACGGTGATGCGGGGTGGAGCAGCCTGGTAGCTCGTCGGGCTCATAACCCGAAGGTCGCAGGTTCAAATCCTGCCCCCGCTACGAAAGTTGGACAACGCCTGGCTATCTTCTTGATAGTCCAGGCGTTTCCGCTTTTCGGGCCCCGAGTCGAGGAGGATGGAGCACGGAAGCAGCGTGCCTTTCGCGAAGATGCCCTCCGCGGTCCTGACGATCCGGATCTCGCCATCGCGATGCCAGCGGCGTAGGCGCGCCCGATCGTTGTCGAGGTCGTCGCCGAGCCGGACCTCGAGATCGGTGACCATCGCGCCGATCTCGTCGATGCTCGGGAGACGCAGCGGCTCCTGCGCCTCGTGCCGCAGCCGCTCCACGGCGGCGCGGTCGGACTTGGCCTGCGCCTCCAGGTCGCGGAGCGCGGAGACGACCGCGTCGGAACGGTCGCCGTCGGCGATGAAGCCCACGAGCCCCTTGATCCGGTTCTCGGTGCGCTCGATCCGCTCGCGGTGCGTCTTGATGTCGGCTTCGAGGTTCCGCGAGTAGTCGCGCAGCTCCTCCGCGATGCGCTTGCGCACGTACGCGATGCCGTCCGGGCTCTGCAGCCGCTCGCGGAGCGAGCGCAGCACGCCGCGCCGGAGCACGTCCTCGCGCAGGCTCACGTTGTTCTTGCAGGTACCCTTCGTGCGGTTCGTGCTGCACCGGTAGTAGGTCGCCGAGCTGCCAGCGAGGATGCTCATCGGCGCGCTGCACTCGTCGCAGACCAGGATGCCCGAGAGCAGATACGACGACCGCTTCGGCGAGATGATCCGCTCGGTCTTCGAGCCCTCGGTGTACTTGCGGTGGACCGCCTTGAGGCGCGCCTGCGACTCGTCCCAGGTCTCCTGATCGATGATCCGCAGGTCCGGCCGGTCCATGGTGATGACCTCGTCGGCGGCACGCTTGCGCGGGATGCGCTTGTTGGTGCCCGGCACCTTCACCCACTGCTTCTCCTTGAAGCGCCAGGTGCCGGCGTACCGCTCGTTGTAGAGGATCGCGCGGATCGTCGAGACGCCCCAGCCGAAGCGCTTGTGCTTGGTGCCCGCGCGAGGCGAGGGCACACCCTCCAGGTTGAGCGTGCGCGCGATGCCCAGCAGCGAGCCGCCCTTGATGTACTCGGCGAAGATGCGCCGGATGATCGCGGCGGCCTCCTCATCGATCTCGATGCGGTGGCCGATCACGTTGCCGAGCTTGTCGGTCTCGGGGACGGTGCGGTAACCGAACGGCACGCCGCCCGTGGCGAACCCCCGTAGCGCGCGACCTTCCAGGCCGCGGAGCGTCTTGTCGCGGAGCGTATCGAGGAACGCGTCCGCCATCATGCTCTGCATGAAGAACGTCATCTTGGCGTTCTTGCTGCTCGTATCGATCCCGTCGGCGACGCTGATCAACGGGACATCGGCGAACTGCAGCCGCTTGAAGATCGAGGCCGCGTCGGCGAAGTCGCGTGAGATGCGGGAAATGTCCTCGGTGACGATGACGCCGACCCGGCCCTCGTTGACCGCGCGCATCAGCGCCTCGAACCCGGGCCGCTGCACGCTCGCACCTGATACCGCGAAGTCCGGGAAGACCTCGGCTCCGGCAGCGTCGCCGCCGGCCATCGCGATCAGCTCGCGGCAGCGTCGGACCTGGTCCTCGATGCTGGACTCTCGTTGCAGTTCGCTGGAGAAGCGGGCGTAGATGCCTGCGCGTTCAGTCTTGAGCTTCGGATGCATGATGCGATCGCCTTGGTGACGAGGTAGTCGAGGAACTCGCGGTCAGCGTCGGTCAACTCGGGCTCGGCGAGCTGGTGCTCGCTTCCCGGCGGGTGGCCACTCACCGACCGCCTCCAGGTGCTTCGTGAGGAGGAAGGTGCAGAGCTGCCCGAGGGAGCGGCAGTCCGCGTCGGCCGCGCGCTCTGCGGCGGCCTTCAGCTCCGCCGGGATGCGGAAAGTGATCGACGCGTCCTTGTTCACGTTGCCGAATGTAAGACAACGCGCAGGGGCGTTCAATGCCGGGGGCGATCACTTCGCGCCTCCGGACTCGAGGAACGGGAAGCGGAGCGAGGTGGTCGTCATCTGAGCTGCGGCTTCCGCCGGCAACATCGCGCGCAGTTTCGCGATCGCCAGGTCGAGCATCTGGTCGATGCTGAGGCGCGTCTGCGGTCCGTGCGGAACGCTGACCGGCACTCCAGGTGGCGGCGACAATGCCGCGAAGACGGCACAGCACGCGGTCGCGCCGGCCTGCTTCTGTTCGGGGGTAGCGCCCTCGGCGAGGGCAATGCGGATGCAGTCGAGGAGGTCGGTCATGGTGGGCTCCGTGGCGGGGAACTGGCCTTCGGGCAGTTCGGCTACAATCGGTGGAGGAGGTGCGGCCAATGTTCAGCGTAGAGAGCGAGTTGCTGTGCGGACCCGGCGACGACGACGACGATGGCGGCAGCGACGATGAGACTCCCGAGGAAGACGAGGATGAGGAGGAGGAGGGGCAGTTCGACTCGGACTACGACAAGGACGGGAACGAGATCCTCCATGACGACAAGGGTGAGCCGTACACAGAGGGGTCGGATGGCAGTCGCTACGAGCCTGACTAGGTAACGGTCGTTAGAACGGGACTTCCTCTCGTCGCCCGAGGACGTTGTCGCGGGGACGCAGGCGGCGGATGAGGCGGGCTTCCTCGTCGAGCGCATCGGCGGGCGCGGTCACGCGCACGGCGACCTCTGCGGAGGCGCGCGGGTACGTCAGGCCCGGGTCGTGACCCTCGGCGTACTGGCCGCGCCAGAAGCCTTTCCACCGTCGCCATTCTTGAAAGTGCCGTGTGAGCGTCTCGTAGAGGCGGCCGGTCGAGGACTCGCCGACGTAGACGACCTCGCGCGTGGCGCGGTCGCGGATGACGTAGACGCCGGAGCTGCCGCGCAGCGCGCGGAGCCAGTCGGGGTACGGCTCGCCGCGCTCGCCGACGGGGCGGTAGACGAGCGCGCCGTTGCGGAGGCCGGCGCCGTGGAGCGGAATGCCCTGGGCGCGCGCCTCGCGCTCGACGATCTTTCGGTAGCCGTCGACGGGGATCCAGGGTTCGCCGGGGATCGAGTGTCCCCAGGGCGACATCGCCGGGCCCCAGCCGGTGTGCGGCTTGCCGACGGCGAGTTCGACCGCCGTCAGCAGCGCGGCCGGGACGCGGAGATCGAGGTGGAGGTGCGGGCTGGCGCTGTTGCCGGTGTTGCCCGAGAAGCCGATCACCTCGCCGCGCGCCACGCGGTCGCCGAGCTCGACGAGCGTGCGCGACAGGTGCATGTAGCGCGAGGTCATGCCCGTCGCGTGGCGCACGCCGATCCAGCGGCCGGCGTCGCTGACGTCCTCGCGCTGCACGCGGATGACGGTGCCGGCATCGACCGCGCGGATCGGCGTGCCGACGGGAAGCGGGATGTCGAGCGCGCGGTGCAGCCGCTCGCCGCGTGGGCGTGCCCAACCGCTCGAGACGATGGTCCGGACCTCCAGCGGCGTCGGGCGACCGAAGTCGAACAACCGGCGAGCCTCCCGTCGTCGACCTGCCGCGCGTGCCGCGGATGGCTGCAGGGCGATCGCCGTCAGCGCGCCGCCGGCGATCGTCAGCCACGGGAACGCGCGGTCACGCATGGCTGCCCGCCGCGCGCCAGATCTCCACGCCCGCGGCGCGGAGCCCCGCGATCAGATCGTCGAACGTTCCCTGCCTCGCCGCGCCGGTGGCGAACACCTCGGCGGCCCCAGTGCGTCGCGCGGCGGCGACCGCCTCGTCGATCGTCGCGGGCACGCCATCGGCCGTGATGCCGCGGTCGGAGATGCGAATCTGGACGCGGCGTGGCTCGGTCCCCGCGCCGTGGCCGCGCTTGCCGCCGAGCCCCCATCCCTTGACGCCGAGCAAGAGCCACGCGAGCAGCACGCCGCCGCCAACAACGGCCGCGGTCTTGCCGCGCTTGCGCTCGGCCTTCGCCATCACACGGCTCCCTGCGCGCTGGCGTCGACCTGGGCCGGCGACGTGACCGGGCCGTCCGTCGCGACCATCGGCGCCGCCTCCGGCGTCGGCACGTCGCCGGGCGGCTCGGCCCGGTAGCCCTCGGCCTCGTCGCGCGCGCGCTCGCGGAGGAACTGCGTCGTCACGAGCTTGCTGAACCGCACCTTGCGCGGGTTCGACAGGTGCGGGCTCGCGCCGGCCTGGCGCGCCGTCGCCGCGACGTCGTCGATCGTGAAGTCGTCGAAGCCGCGACGGCTCAGGTAGGTCGCGACGCGGCCGACGCCGCCGCGCTCCGAGTAGCCCGCGTTCCAGCCGAACGTGAGCAGCTCGACGAACAGCGGGTTCGTCCAGTCGACCTGGAGGTTCGGCGCCTCGGGGTGGAACCGCGCGTAGCCGTCGATGATCCGCGCCAGCACGTCCGACGCGATCGCGACGTTGACGGCGGGATCGAGCAGATCGCGCCGCTCGTAGCGGGTGCCGTGACGCTGGTTGTAGTCCTTGCGCACGACCTCGACGACCTGGAGCAGGCCCCACGCGGGGCCGTCGGTCGCGCGCGGATTCAGCGCGGACTCGTGGTGCGCCAGCGCGCGCAGGTACGCGACCGGGATGTCGCGGCCGTACTCGGAGAACAACGGGTCGTAGCTGCGCGACGCGAGCTTGGTGCGCTCGGCGCGGGCGGCCGGCTTGGGCTCCGACGGTCGGCGCGGCGCGGGCGCCGTCGCCACCGCGGGCATCGCGACCGCGAGCGCCTCGCGCGCCTCGGTGGCGCGCTTGTGCTTCTCGCGATCGTGGTAGAGCCACAGCCCGCCCGCGCCGAGCGCTGCGATCAGAAGGAGGTTGGTGTCGGGGGTGGTCATGGTGGGTTCCGTGCGGCGCGGGAACGCCGCGGTGAGAGGAAGGGGAAGTGCGATCGGTGCCTGGCGTCGCGCGAGCGACCACGCGCGGCCTTGGGTTGGGTTACGGGTTCACTGCGTCAGACGCGGAGCCGTCACTCGCGGCGGATGACGATGGCGATCGCGCCCTGCTCGATGGCTCCGACACCGGAGCCCTGCTCGGGCTGATCACCGCCGCTCTCCACCGGCGCCGGCGGCTCGACGGGCGCGACCTGGTAGGTCGGCGTCGTCGAGCCCCAGCCACACCACGCGGACTCCGGCGCGGGCTGCCCCTTGCCGACGTACGCGGGCGTGTTCGAGCCGATCAGGCTCCACAGCCACCCGAGGAGCCCGCCGCGGCACGGCGCCGCGACGGTCCCGACGGGCGAGGCAGGCGTGGTGGTCGCCATGGCCTGCCTCCTCACCCCACCAGCTTGCCGACGAGCGCCCCGACGGTGCGGAGCTGCTCGTCGCGCTTCGCGTGGAGCGCGAGCGCGCTCGTGTACGCGAGCTGGTTGGTCATGTCGGTCTTCGGCTCGCCCTGGACCAGCGGCGCCGCCGGCAGCGGCATGATCGCCGCGATGACCATGGTGGCCAGCTCGACGAGCTGACCGGTGGTCACGTTGGCGAACGGGCCGCTCTTGGCGGTCACCAGGGTCTGGGGCTGCGCCTCGACCATCCGCGCGGGGCGCGCGACCACCGCCGGCCGGGGCCGCACGGGCGGCGCCGAACCGACGAAGACGCGGCCCGGCCGGCCCGGACCACGATGGTCCGTGCTCGGGCGACGCGGGGCGTTGCGAACGTCGTCGTCGTCGAGGAAGTAGATCTCGGTGTACTCGTCCATGTCGTTCGTTCCTTTCTCGACCACGCGGGCCGCTCGCGCGACGCCAGGCACCGATCGCGGGGACTACTCGTCGAAGCCGTCGTCGAGGTCGTCGTCGACGTAGCCGAGGCGCGTCGCGACCTCCGGCGCGATGCTCTGGAAGTTCGCCAGCACGCGAGGGCGGTAGCCCTGCCGCGGCGGATCCGTGGCCGGCGCCGCCGGCTTGTCCGGCGCCTTCTCCGTGGCGCGCTTCTGCATCAGCGCGAGCGCGAGCTGGCCGGCGCCGGCGGCGGCGATGCCGTTGGCGGCGACGCGCGCCGCGCCGTCGAGCGTGTACGCGCCGATCGCGCCGCCGACCGTCATCGCCAGCCCGACGGTCTCGGGGCTGAGGATCTCCTGGTTGGCGAGGAAGCCGCCGAGCACCGCGCCGCCGCCGCCACCGGCGACCGACGCGAGGGTCATGCTGAAGTCGGGCGTGGGCCCGCGGGCGATCCGGCGACGCGGGCGCGGCATCGCCGAGGCGCCGCCGCTGTTGCGGTGGCGCGGTCTGGGGCGGGGAGAGTTCTTGGCCATGGTCGTTCCTTTCGGGGTGAGGGGGATCGGGATGGGTCAGTCGAGGTCGTCGTCGTCGAGGTCAGAGAGGTCGGCGGGGTCGAGCCGGCGCAGCGCCTCGGTGAGCACGTGCGCGGCGCGCGTTCTCGTCGCCTCGGGCGCGTCGAACACCGGCACCGCGTCGAGCGGCAGGCCGATCGCGTCGAATAGCGCGAGCGTCTCGAGATCGGTGAGCCCGACGTCGGCGTCGAGCGCCCGCACGATCAGCCGCGCGGCGAACCACAGGTCGTCGGTCGGCTCGACGCCGACCGGCTCGCCGTGGAGCCTGGCGAGGACGTGCCGCCGAGCGCGCCGCAGCCGCAGGCGCGCGGTCGGCCAGTCGTCGAGGTGACACGCTGCGAGCGCGAACGTCTCCTCGGCGAGCGTGATCGCCGTCGGCGCGGCGAGACCGATCAGTGCGTCGTGGAGGGCGCGCTCGGCGGGGGTGAGAGGCGGCGGGTTGCGGTGGGGCTTCTTGGAGGTGGGGTCGTGGCTGGACATGAGGGTCTCCGGGCGACCGGACGGATCCGGTCGTCTCCCGCGCCGCGCCGACGGCGCACGCGAGCAGTGGGGCGGCGCCGGCGGCGCCGGGGCGAGGTGGTGGGCTACGCGCGGTCCGCCAGCCAGCGGCCGGCGAGCGCGTCGGGGGTGAGCGCGGCGAGCGTGCCCGGCATCGGCGGGCGCGCCGCGAGCGGACCGAGGGTGAGCCCCTCGGCGTTGAGCTCGCGTTCGAGGGCGTCGACGATCGGCGGGCTGAACCCGAGCGCGGCGAGCTTGGTGCGCAGCGCGGCGACGCCGACCTTGTAGCCGATGCGCCCGCCGACCTTACCGATCCGGCCGAGCACCGCGAGATCCGGCCGCACGCGGTAGCGCCCGACGCGCAGCTCCGGCCCGGCGTTTCGCCGCACGTCGCGATCGATCCGGTCGAGCGCGATCGCCGTCGTTCCGACGATGCACCGCCCCGTGGCGCCGTAGTGGTGCGCCTCGTGGTGCGCGAGCCCGAGGACGAACGCGATGTCGGCGACCTGGTCGGCGTCGATCGCATCGCCGCGGAGGAGCGCGCGCATCGCGCGATGCCCGCCGCGCACCCGGTCGACGCCGCCAGCGAAGCAGCCGGCCGGCTCCGACGCGAGCAGCGCGATCCAGTCGACCGCCTGCTCGGGCGACAGCCCGACTGGCGCCGCGCCGTTGCGCATCCGCGTCGCGCGCCACAGCTCGGCGCGCGCGAGGTTCCGCGACACGGCCGGGTCGAGCACCACCGGCGCGCCGTCCTCGACCGGCAGCGTGTGCCGTCCGCCCGGGACCTCGATCGTGGTGAGCGCGCGCGCCGGCCGCGGGTCGAGCATCTCGGCCGCGCCGAGGTAGAGCGCCGCTCGCTCGACGCAGTTCGGATCCGCTGGCGCGATGCGCAGCCGCTGCGGCGGCGCGCACGTATCGACCCGCGGCCCGTCGCCAGGCGCACCCAGGTCATCGCGCTGGGGCAGGGACCGGATCCAGCGCGCCAGGTCCTCCGGCGCCTCGAACCGCGCCGCGACCTCGACGATCGTTGGGTCGCACGTCGCGACCAGCGTGGCGATCGTCTCGGTGATGTCGCCGAGACACGCGCGGTCGTTGAGCGGCGCCTCGATCACGACGCGGTCTCCTTCAGCGTCGGCAGCATCGACCGCACGAACGCCGCCGCCTGCTCGACCGTCATGGTCTCCAGCTCGGCGAGCAGCTCGGCCCGGTCCGCCTCCGACAGCTTCGCCGCCGTCGCCTGCGCGACCGCCGCCTCCTGCGGCGTGAGCAGCTTCTGCACCGCCATCAGGTGCGCGACCTGCGCCGGCGTCGGCGCCGTGTTCCGGATCGGCGCCGCCTGCGCCGGCTCGCGAACCGTGGCGCCGTTGGTCGCCGCTTCGCCGGCCGTGCTGGCCTGCGACGTGGCTGCCGTCTTGGCGTGCTTCACCTGCAGCCACATCTGGATCATCGGCAGGATCTGCGCGGCCAGCCCGGCGAGCGTCGGCTCGGGCTCGTCGACGGCGTCGCCGTCCTCTAGCTCCGCCTCTCCATCGGAGACCTCGGGCAGCTCCGGCGGCAGCCGCGCCACGATGCCGGCGCCGTCGGCCGCGCGGATCACCTCCGCCGCCGCCTGCATGATCCCGGCGAACCGGTCAGCGATGTTGCGGCTCACGTCGGCGTTGACGCGCGCCATCTCGACGTTGGCGCGCGCCAGCTCGCGGAGCACCGTGTCGGGCCCGTCGCCGGCGCCGCCCAGGTCCGGCAGCCCGGCGCCGTTTCGCGGCGGCTGGTCGGCGATCGTCAGGTACGCCGCGGGCGCGTTGCTGATGATCTTCCGCTTGTCGTCGATCGGGTCGAGCCGGTACCGGCCCGGCACATTCTCGACGATCTCCTTGAACTCGATGAACCCGACGTCGATCGGCAGGATCAACGGCGCGCCCTCGCGCGTCGTCACCACCTCGGGCGCCCCACGGCTACCGGGGCTGCGGAACCTCCGCACCCGCCAGTACTGCGCGTGCGCCGGCAACACGATCGCGTCGCCGTTCATGTCGAACGCAAGCTCGGACATCGCAGACTCCTGGTCGTGGAGGAGTCCGGCGCCCCGTCCATCGAGGTCGCTCCGTCCGTCCACATTCAGGTCTGCGGTTGACCCGGCGTTTGATCCCACGCGCCGATCGTTTTTCGAACGAGGCGCGGAACTCCTCGCAACTGCTGGCGGGGCAGGGGGGCTACGCGATCGCGTCGTGGATCAACGTCACCGTTTCGTCGAGCGTGCTGCCTTCATCGATGACGCGCTCGAAGTCGTAGCCCAAGACGTCATGCGGCCTGTACCAAGCCCGCATGTCCGCTTCGGTGAACAGACCTGCCTTCGCGCGCCCGCTATGACGGCGCACGGTCTCCTCGAAGCTGACGTTGAAGTAGAACAGGTGGTTGTTCTGCGGGTGCTGACGGAAGAGCGTGGCGAACACCTCGCGATACCCCTTCGTGCTGAGGATGCCCTCGAGGATCACGTCGAACCCGTTGCCGAGGGCGGCGAGCACGTTGTCGCGAATCATCTGGCGCACGGTCTTCGAGTACGCCTCGCCTTCGCGGACATTGAAGATGAACCGGTAAGGGTCCTGCTCGATCAGCGCCGTAGGGCGCCGGCGCGTCGCAAGGAGCAGGGCCGCGACCGTGCTCTTGCCGGCCCCGCATGGACCTCGCAGCACGATCAGGTGTGTGTCGCTTGAGAGGTCGTTGGGCACCTGTGCTCCTGCCCTGGACAAGGGGCCGCCAGAAAACGGCGGCCGAGGTTTCCGCCCCGAAATGAAAGCGTCCTGAGATCACATGGTTGCGTTTGCTGTGTATACCTGAACATCAGACCAGTATGCAAGGTTGGCCCTCCCACGGAGGTCGCCAACGAATGACGGACGCACAGCCAATCCCGCCCGCGCCGGAACTTCTCGATCGCCTGCACCACGAACTGACTGATCACCTGCTCGAACGCGTGAAGCGCTACGCGCGCCGACGCGTCGGCGCCAAGCGCGTCGCCGGGATCCCCTGCTTCGATCCCGACGCCGAGGCCGAGAACATGGCCACTGAGGCCGCGACGCTCACGATCCTCGGCCACCGCACCTGGAACCCGAACGTGCCGCTGTTCCAGCACCTCTGCGGCGTCGTGCGCTCGGTCAGCGCCGAGGCCGTCGAGCACCACAACCGCCTGCACACCGACGTGCTCGGTCGCCTGTCGCTGGAGGACAGTCACGGGGACGACGCCAAGCTCGATCTGCAGCTCGCGCGCAACCATGGCAGCGAGCACACGCAGCGCCCCAAGCGTGCCGCGACCCTCGCCGACGCGCGCGATCAGCTCGTCGCGAGCCTGCGCATCATGGCGCGCGGCGACGACCACGTGACCCTGCTCCTCACTGCTTACGAGGCGGGCTGCGAGGACCGCGCCGACGTCCTCGACTGCACCGGCATATCCGCCGCCGACTACCGCAACGCGCGCCGCCGGCTCGACCGCCTGGTCGATGCGCTCCCCGACACCATCAACGACGGGGCGATCGACGCCCTGGAGGTGAGCTATGGCTACTAGCAACCGCACCCGCGCCGACGTGCGCGCCCTCCGCACCATCGAGGCGCTCCACGGCACCGCCGAGGACGTCCCCACCAACGTCACGCCCGATCCCGCGTCCGCTCAGCGCATGCGATCGGCGATCGACACCGCGTTCGCGCAGGCGTGGCGCGCGCGCCGCGACCTCGCCAAGGCCGAGAGCCGCCGCCGCGCCGACCGCGAGGCCGGCTTCCTCGAACTCGCCGGCGACGCCCTGCGCGCCCGCATCGCGCAGCTCCAGGCCTCCCTCGGTGGCCAGCTCCAGCTCGCGCACCGAAACCTGGCGGACATGACCGACGGCGACCTCCGCACCCTGCTCGCCGACATCGAGGAGGTGATCGCCCGCAAGGGTCTGGTGTCGTGACCCTGGCCCCGCTGCCCATCCGACGGGCGCGGAAGGCCGCCACGGCGATCCACGATCGACTCCGCATCCGCGATGCCGCCGACATCGACGTCGAGGGCATCGCGGCTCTACATGGGCTCGACGTTCGCCGCGGCGGCCTCCCCGGCGCCGACGCGCGCCTCGTCGGTACCGGCGACATCGGCATCATCCGCCTTTCGACCAAGATCGATCACGAGGGCGCCCGGCGCTTCAGCGTCGCCCACGAGCTGGGCCACCGCCAACTCGCCCACCGCAGCGCCGGCGTCCCGACCTGCTCACCCGGCCCGCTCCATGTCGAGCGCGGCGCCGAGGCCGAGGCCAACGCCTTCGCCGCCGAGCTGCTCATGCCCGCCCACCTCCTGCGCCGTCAGTGCGAGGTCTCGCCCGTGAGCCTCGACAACGCCCGCACGATCGCCGACACCTACCGCGTCTCCCTCGTCGCCGCCGCCCTCCGCTTCGTCGAGCTTACCAGCGAGCGCTGCGCGGTGGTCTTCTCTCGCGCCGGCCGTGTCGTGTGGGCCGCTCGCAGCCACACCTTCGTCCCGTTCATCGAGCGCGGGCGACGCCTGTGCGCCGCCGGCGTCGCCTTCGACTGGTTCCGCGATGGCCGGATCTGCGAGGGCCCGCAGTCGGTCCCGGCCGACGCCTGGTTCGATCACGACGCCGAGCCCGACGTCGAGATGATTGAGGATGCGATCCCGGTCCCATCAACGACCGGTATTCTGTCAATGCTCTGGGTCCCGGAGCGGGCGGCACGCAGCCTGCGATTCGATCGCGAATGACGCGCGTTTGGCAGCCCAGCTGCTCGGCGCTCTACATACACCACGGGGCTGACCTTGCGGAGAGATCTCGTCGTACTCGAGCAACAGCAGATCCCGCGCAACGGCCGCGCGTCCCCCTGTCCCGCTCGGCTGCGGAAGTTAGGCGAAACTAGGGGGCGACGTGTCAGGGGGAACGACTATGACGGCTCACATTCGGGCGACCACGCTCGCGTTGCTGCGGCTCATCTGAGACTGCCCAGAAACTTGCAAATGTCCTCAGTTCTCCGTAGTCTCGACAAGGAGGGCCGACGTGCCGGCAAACGAGAAGCGAAACCATTCGGTTTCGGTCCTGCTAACACCAGACGAGTTCGAGCGCCTCGAAGCGTATTGCTCCGAGCGCGGATACAAGAAGAGCACGCTCATCGCGCGGCTTATCCGTGCCCACCTCGACGGTGAGAACTTCCGCGTCGCATCAGATCGGCGGAAGACCCGTCGCTGATTCATCGCGTCGAGAGCCTATGCCCGTAGCCCAGCTCGCACTTCCGTTGCTCACGTCCCAACGTGAGTGGAAGCCATTTCGGCCGATCCAGTACCTCGGCAGCAAGCTACGGCTGCTACCGCAGATCCTCGCTGAGGTCGGTGACGCAACTCGGGGTCGTATTGGCCCGGTATGCGATCTCTTCGCTGGCAGTGGAGTTGTATCGCACGCATTGAGCACGCGAGGACCGGTCGTGGCTGTTGACATTCAAGAGTACAGCCGCGTGATTTCATCGGGCCTTCTGGCGGGGCCCAACTCGCGTACCGAGGTCCTAACGGATGTCGGCCGTCACGCAGCCAGCAGCAAGCTTCTCGTTGCGCTCCGCGGAGCCCTTCAACCTCTTATCGATCTCGAGGCGAAGTGCATTGACGAGGCCGAGATGGGCAACCCAGAGCGCCTCAACGCGTTCATCGAGCACGCGTCGTTGCAGCGGTTCGCCGTCGAGAAGCGCGCGGGGCCGGACTGGGTCCTCTCAACGCTTCGACAGGCGCTTGCTCGCCTAGAGAGGCTTCCAGCCGAGCAGTGGGGCGCAAGCCTGATCGCGCGATACTACGGGGGCGCCTACTTTTCGTTTTCTCAAGCGATATGCTTTGACGCGCTTAGGTCTGCCGTACGCAAGGTATCCGCAAGGCGACCGGCTGAAGCGAACATTGCGCTAGGCGTGTTGCTATCAACCGCAAGTGCAGTCGCCAATACTGTGGGCAAGCAGTTCGCACAGCCCATCCGGTTGCGCAAGAACGACGGCTCCTATCGAAGAGTGCTCGTCGAACGAGCCATCTCCGATCGCCGTCTCGACGTATTCGGAAGCTATCGAGTCTGGGCAGCAAAGTGGAAGGAAGCAGTTGAGAATACTGGCGCACATGAGCATCGTGCAGTTCGCGCCGACTACAAGGAGTTCCTCGCTGCTTGGCGCGGTCCCATGGCGGCCGTGTACGCCGATCCGCCATACACGATCGATCACTACAGCCGCTTCTATCACGTGCTTGAAACGCTCTGCTTGTACGACGAGCCCGAGCTCGCCGTCATGCGAAAGCGGGGTGTTCCCTCTATCATGCGAGGCCTGTATCGAGCCGAGAGGTGCCAGTCTCCGTTCTGCATCCCATCAACCGTCGAGCGCGCGTTTGAAGAGCTGTTCAGCGGTGTCGCGCGTCTCAACGCTCCCTTGATCCTCTCGTACTCGCCGGATCGTGGCGATGGTTCCCAGCGACCGCGACTTGTCGATCTGGAGGCGCTCACCAAGATGGCGAAGGGGTGGTTCTCGCGCGTGGAGGTCGTGGAGCTGACCGATCATGCGCATCGCAAACTCTACGCCGCTCCGAACAATCGCGAGAGTCTCGGTGATGCTGAAGTCCTCTTGAGATGCAGAGGTTCATGACATGGAGAAGTACCTTGGTAACAAGCGTGCATTGCTCAGGGCGATTGACGAGGTCATTGACACGCATTGTCCCGGCGCGAAGAGCATTTGTGACCTTCTTGCCGGGACCACCAACGTTGCGCGCTACTTCCGTCGACACGGTTTTCAGACCAGCTCGAACGACATCAATCGCTTTTCGTTCGTGCTCGGCGCTACCTACCTAGCATTGTCGAGTCCGCCCCAATTCTCTGGGTTGACGCTCTCTTCGACCCCAGCGTCTGCAACCAAGCTGATACGCGAGCACTACGACACGAGCGTCAGGCGCGATGGCGACGCCTTGTTCACAGCATCGCGAGCCGAGGTCGTATGGAAGGAGTCCGATCGCGCGACCGCCGTTCTAGCGTGGCTCAATTCGAACGGTGACAGGCGCAAACGCAGCAGCGGTCGCATAGAACGATACTTCTGTGCTGAGGGCAGAGATTCGGGGTTTCGGAGCCGTAGAGGATCGACCGGACGCCGAAACTACTTTTCGCTAGAGAATGCCCAGAAGCTAGACTGGATCCTCGATCGCGTGCGCGACTGGTACCAGGAGCAACGCATTTCATTCGCAGAAGCGTGTTTTATCATGTGCTCGGTTCTGGAAGAGGTCGTGATCGTCGCAAACGTGAACGGCACATTCCATGATTTCAATCGTGATGAGCTGTGGCCCAACTCGCTCCAGCCGCTCACCTTACGGCTGCCGCTTGCGTCGTACGACGGGCCGGTTGGAACGGTCTATTGCGACGACGCGTTCGCGCTTGGCGCGAAGCTGCCTCGTCACGACGTGGTGTATATCGACCCGCCCTATAACTTCCGCCAGTACTCCGCGTACTACCACCTGCTGAACCTGATCGCTGCTTGGCCGTTCCTTCCTGACCTCGACGGCTACCTCGCCGAACTCGAGTTCGTGCGCGGCCAGAACATGGCCGACGACTTCACGTCTCCACTCTGCTTTCGCGACGAATTTGTCGTTGCACTGAAACGACTCGTCGAATCCACCAACGCGCGTTGGGTGGTCTTGAGTTACTTTGGCGGTAGGAATCATTGGAATCACTGGTCGCGGTGCGAGACGCCTAGGGATGACGGAGCGCGGTACCTCGCGGAGCTGTTCGGCGACCGGACCCTGTTCAGCTCGAACCTCACAGTCCCCGTGCTTGGGAAGCGTCTGAACTATCAGAGTCGAGTGGGCGAGAAGAAGATCCTCGTGAACGAACACCTGTTCGTTGGCGAGCGCATTGCGAGGCGACGTCCGCGCCCGCGCTCGGAGTCGCATGTCTCAGATCTCAACGCGCGGTTTGGATTGTTCCAGTTCACGCCGGAAGTTCTACGGAGTGCCCCCGATCACCGCAAGCCAGGAGTGGTCCACGGCGTTGCTTCGGTAGCGGGCGAAAAGTTCCGAGGGGTTCAGCGCAAAGACACGAATATCGCCGAACTGAGTTAGCACGTGTCCACTGGTCTCTCGCACATCGACGAATCCGCGCCTGACAATACCGGCTGTGCGTGGGTCCGGAAACAAGAAGCCGTTGACGACATCGCCGACGGAGCCGAGCGCGAGTGAGTAGAACAACTGCTTGACGACATCGTCCCAACCCGGGACCGAGTCAGGCACGGGATAGTAGTATTTCGCGTCGAGTACCGCAGGTCTGTTGCCGGGCAGCGTCGCCCAGATGTCGGGGCGAGATGGAGCCTTCTTCTGGGCGGGGAACGGCGGGAGTGTCCAGAACGGCGCCGGCATCGAACGCCAGGGTCCATTCCCGAGGACAACTCGGCACGCGTCCTCCCACACGTACTCAAAGGAAGTGGTTCCAAAGAGCCGTACTGCTGGTGTGCCTTGCAGCCCTGCGCGATCATCGAGAAGCCACGAATTCATTGCAGAGAGCAGGGCGATATCCGCGCCCCGGTACGCTTGATTCCTCTCTCGAGAAACACGCAGAGCAAACGATGAGCGGTCGCTGTCGAGCCGATCGAGGAGACCCGCATAGGCTGCCCGGTGGTCCATCGAGATGGGCGACTCGGCCGGCAGGCGATACTTGCCCTCGAGAGCTGCGAGGATTGAGATCTGGATTTGCGTGACATCGGAGATGGCCGTCGCATGCCGGACCATAACCGGCATGGGATACACTGCGCCCTGATCCGCGTGAACTGCGAGCGTACGGCCTAGGGTTCGCGGCCAGTCGACCGAGCGTCCCCAGTGTTCATCGCGTTCCCGAATTCGCCTGACGTAGAGACCGTGTTCCCAGTACCAGGCGCGAAGCGTCAGCCATAGTTCGTACTCCGTGAACGCCGACGTATCGCGATGGTTCAGGATCTGCTCGTCGTCCGCAGCCACTGCGCTGCGGGAATCCCTACGTCCGAAGTAGTGGGCTAGGGTCTCCTGAAGCTCGAATGCTGCCGATGCGTCCTCTTCTGAGGTGTACTTCGGAAAGACAATCAGGAACTCGCTAGGGAGCGCAACGAAGCCGACGAAGGTCAGTGTGAAGCGGTTATCGCGGACCGGTGTGAAGACTCCCTTTTCGAGGAGACGTGTCCACGTGTCCGCATCGAGGCCGATGCTTTCCATCCACTCGGTTCGCGTGTACGCGTCGCGTCCCTCGATGAGCAGCTTCACGCGATAGGTCCGAGTGGCACGCCGTCACCACCCTTCCAGTCGGACTCGACGGCGGCGAAGCTTCGAAGTTCTTTTCGGAAGAGACGTTCGCGCTGGTAGCGGAGAACGTCGTCCCACAAATAGAGGAAGAGCTTGTTGAGTACGGTATCCGGACGCGCCGCCTCTGCGACTGAAAGGAAGTATGGCCCGATGAGCTTGTCTTCGTGAGCCCCGGCCTCTAGTAGTCGGGTGTTGACGGTCGTCCTGAAGTGGTCCCAGTCGATAGTCTTGCCGCCGTACTTGATGGACCGCGCGGTCTCGCACTTTGTTTCGTGCCCGAGGTAGCGAAATGCCCACCGTCTCCGGAATGCCGAGTCGAGCGGCTGCACGCCTTGGTCCGCATTGTTCATCGTCGCCCACAAGAACAGATTCGACGGCAGACGCATTACATCGTCTGCGTCGAGCGCGCCGTGTTGCGCAAGAAACTCCCGGAGCGAAGGTTGCGGTTCGATCGCGTAGTGGCTCTTCTGCGTGTCCTCTGCACGGTCAAGGAGTTGAAGAACATCGCCGAAGACCGCCGAAGCGTTTGCTCGATTGATCTCTTCGATGATCAGCACGACCTTCCACGTTGGATTCGTCAGTGCATAGATGAATGCGTTCGTGAAAGGGCCCGGCACAAATCTGTAGTCGATGATGGGACGCCCCGGAACGTTGGCTCGCCTCCCCGATCCATCGAGCAGTTCGGTTTCCTCCGCGACGTACACAGGCGCTGGGCGATACGTGCCCACAAAGTCGAAGTACGAAGTCTCGGCGTGAAAAGTTGTGCGGATGAGCCAGTGCGTGCCATCGCCCTCGCGCGCGAGTTTGGACAGGTGATAGCTCTTGCCGGATCCGGGGCAACCCGACATGAGCAACTGCCGTGGAGCGTCCAGGTCCACTGGCGGCGATTTCGACGGCAATGTGTAGCGTGGTGGCTCGCCATCTTCGTCGACGATCGACTCTTTCCCGCCGGCCTCGCCAGGGAGGTCGTTTCTTAAGTCGATCCAGCTCTTCAAGAAGCCGCGCACACGAAACCGAATGTCTTTCTGGTTTCGGCTGGCGATTCCGATGTAATCGTGAAGTGTCGCCTCGAGACGGTCTGCAGGTGTGTAGTCTTTGTTCCAGGACTTCTCCGCGGCTAACCAGGCTTGCTGGAACTCGGTCCTCTCTGCGGGCGTGAGCCACCAGTAGCGAGCTACCTCGTCGCCCGATGAGTGAATGAGTTGTAGGATGTAGAGGAGTTCCAAGTCTTCAGCGACCGTTGGCAACTCCTTCGCGGGAATCCCGCCGACGAAGGGCTTCAGGTTCGCGAGCAGACCTCTGAAGAACAGCGCGGGCTTCGACTCCGGCTCGTCCTTCAACAGCCTGAGAAGGTTCTCATACGTGATGCGATCGACGCGCTCTGCGGCGAGTTTCGGATCGGCCGCGTCTTTCGCGTTTGACTTTGCCCACGCCATCACCGCATTGCCAGCCGTCGTGGGCTTGTCGTCATCGCCGATCAGACCAAGGTTTCGAAGCGTGTTTCGATACCGGTTCCCTGACGTCCCCTTGTCTCCTTTTCCCGCCGCCTCGTCCTTTAGATGGCCGATCAGCTGCTGTGCTCCCTTGAGCTCAGACGAGTAGAAGGAGACGTGACTGATGTCAGCGTTCTCCTTCCGGTTCTGTCTCGGATTTGGCGAGAGGACCCGGGACAGGACCGTCCGCTGTGGTGGGGTTAGCCAAGGCACTTTCAGGATTCTCGGTGCAGCACACGGCGCTGTCAAAAGGCCTGCGCGGAATGCCTCGCGTCATGAACTGCTTCAATACGTGACGGTGGCCCCAACTGTCCGGTATTGGTCGTTGTCGGTCGCCGCTGACCCAGAATGGCGGTCGTCGTCTCGGGGGCGTCGTTGCGGGGGCCGCGTGTCAGAGGTCCTCGCTAAGGTGGGAGCCTGGCAAGAACCGCACGCTTCCACAGGAGGATGTATGGCTCCGAAGACCACCGGCCCCCGGGCTGCCTCGCGCGCATCGTCGACTTTGAGTTCGCGTTCCACCGGCCGCGCCTCGCGGGTGGCGGCGGGTAGCGCCCTGTCCCAAGTTGGCACGCCGGCAAGGACCACGAGCGCAGCCGCGGCTTCAGCGGCCTCTCAGGTGCTGCGCGACGGCCGCACGTCGGCGGCTGCCAAGTCGGCCGCCGCGAGTGCGCTGGCGCAGCGCAGCCGTCGTCGCTGAACGAGTCGAGAAACGTTTGCTGGGCGAAACCGACGGCGCCACCTCGCCGTCGGGACGGCCCGGCTTCATGCGGCGTACAGGTACGAATAGTCGAGGAAGATCGCGTTGTTGAAGTTGCGAGGCCTGCCCCCGCTACAAAGCTCGTAGCACGGTGGTCCGGCGAACCCGGATCACCGTGCTTCGACCTTTTCGGCTCCTGCGATTCCGAGAGGATGGCCAGGGGCAGGAGGTCGCCCCAGGCCTCGACGACGCCATCGGGGCGCTTCCGCACCCGGATGACCCCGCTCTTGTGCCACCGCTGGAGCTGGGCGCGGGTCTTGAGCGGGTCAGTCGCGGCCCGGGCCTCCAGGTCGAAGACCATCCGGGTCACCTCATCGATGCTCGGGAGGCGGAGCGGCTCGCGCGAGTCCTGCACCAGGCGATCGATCCCGGCGCGCTCGGCTTTGGCGCCAGCCTCCAGGTCCCGCAGGCCCGACACCACCGACTCGGACCGGTCGCCGTCCGCGATGAAGCCGACCAGCCCCTTGATGCGCTGCTCGGTCCGCGCGAGCCGGTCGCGGTGGTCCTTGATCTCCTGCTCCAGGTTCTTGGAGTAGTCGCGGAGGTGCTCGGCGATCTTGCGCCGCACATGCGCGATCCCCTCCGGCGTCATGAGCGCGTCGCGGATCATCGCGAGGATCTTCTTGCGCGCGATGTCCTCTCGGATCGTCATGTCGTTGGGGCAGGTGCCCTTCGACCGGTGCGTCCCGCACTTGTAGTAGCGCTGGGTCGAGCCACCGTAGACCGTGAGCGTCGTGCCGCAGACGTCGCAAACCAGGATGCCGGAGAGCACGTAGTTGCCGCGGTTCCGGACCGACTGCTTGCCCTTGCCATCCTTGGTGTACTGCTTCTTCGTCGCGTCGAGGCGGGCCCGCACCGCATCCCAGAGATCGGCGTGGACGATCCGCAGCTCGGGACGGTCGAGCGTGATGACCTCCTCGGCCGCGCGGGCCTTCGGCCGGCGCTTGTTCGTCCCGGGCACCTTCACCCACTGCCGCTCCTTGAACCGCCAGATGCCGGCGTACTTGTCGTTGTAGAGCATCGCTCGGATCGTCGACGAGCCCCAGCCCATGCGCTTGTGCTTGCTGCCGGCGCGCGGCGACGGAACGTGCTCGCGGTTCAGGAGGTGGGCAATCTGCGTGAGGCTCTTGCCGTCGAGGTACAGGCCGAAGATCCGCCGGACGATCTTCTCCGCCTCGGGATCGATCGCGATCTCGTGGCAGATCCGGCCGCGCTCGTCGGTGACCGGGACGGTCGTGAACCCGAACGGCACTCCACCCGTGGCGAGCCCGGCGAGCGCGCGACCCTCGAGACCACGCAGCGTGCGGTCGCGCAGCTCGTCGATGTACCACTCCGCCATCATGCTCTTGAAGGCGTAGGTGAGCTTCCCCTGCTTGCCGCTGGTGTCGATGCCGTCGGACAGACCGATCAGCGGCACGCCGGCGAACTGCAGCCGCTTGAAGATGGTCGCGGCGTCGCCGATATCGCGCGAGATGCGCGAGACGTCCTCGGTCAGGATGACGTCGACGCGGCCCTCGTCGACCGCGCGCAGCAGCGCCTCGAGCCCCGGCCGCTCCATCGTGGTGCCCGACATCGCGAAGTCCGGGAACACGACAGCTCGGGTCGGATCGCCGCCACAGCGCGAGACCGTGTCGCGGGCCCGGCGGGCCTGGTCGTCGATGCTGTTCTCGCTCTGGAGGTCCGAGGAGTACCGGGCGTAGACGGCGACGCGTCCGGTGGCGATCTTGGCGGCGATCTTGGGGTCCATGGTCTCGTGTTCCTCCGGGTCAACCGTTGTCGTTCTTGGGACGCTCGCGCAGGGTGCGGAGCAGGGCTTGCCAGGCGTCCTCGATCAGGTGATCGAGGAGCGCCCGGTCGCGGTCATCGAGCTCGCCGACGGGTTCGCGAGCGGGTGGGGCGGGCGCCTCGCTGTCCGCGCGGCTCAAGCGGCACCGCCAGGTGCCTCGCGAGCACCACGACGCAGTATTGCGAGACGGTGCGGAACTCTCGCGCGGCGGCATCCTCCAGCGCGGACTTGACGGCCGACGGCAGCCGGATCGTCAGCGAGGCATCCTGGTTCATGCACGCGACTGTAAGACGTCAGCGTGCACGGTGCAACGGCCATCAACGCCCGCCCCGCCCGCGCGGACGCACCGGCGGCTGCACGAGCGCGATGCGGAGGCCGCTGCGCTCGGGCGCCGCCGGCGCAGCGGCAGGTTTTCTCTCCGCGGGCACCAGCGCGCTGAGGCGCGCGATCAAGAGGTCGATCGCTTGTTCGGGCGAGATCCCGGCGAGTGGGCTCGCCGGCGGCGTGCCGGGCAGGACCATCGCCTTGCCGGGCTCGACCTCGAGCGCGGTCAGGATGGTCCGGCACGCTTGCGCGCCGAGCATCTTCTGTTCCGCCGTGGCGCCCTCGGCGACGGCGGCCCGGATCGCTTCGATCATCTCATCCATCGTCATGCTTCCTTTCTGCCGTCAGAACGGCGCGTCCTCGAGCTCCAGCTGGCCGAGGAGGTTGTCGCGGGGGCGGAGGCGTCGGATCAGTCGGGCCTCTTCGTCGATCGCGTCCGCCGACGAGGTGACCTTGACCGCGACCTCGACGCGCTCGCGCGGGTACGTCAGGCCGGGATCGTGGCCTTCCGTGTACTGGTCCTTCCAGAAGGACTTCCAGCGGCGCCACTCCTGGAAATGGCGTGTCGCCGTCTCGTAGAGGCGATCGGTATGGCTCTCCCCCACGTAGACGATCACCGGCTCGCCGTCCTTGTCGCGGAGTCGGATGACGTAGACGCCCGAGGAGCCCTTGATGCGCTGGAGCCACTCGGGATAGCGCGCGCCGCGCGCGCCGACGGGACGATAGACGAGCGCGCCGCTCCGGTTGCGGCGCGTGGTCGGATCTCGGAGTGGGATGCCGGCGGTCTTCGCGTGCTCCTTGACGCGATCGCGGTAGCCGTCGACGGGGACGAACGGCTCACCAGGGATCGAGTGACCGTAGGGCGGCATGTCGGGTCCCCAACCCGTGGTGGGCCGGCGGATCGCCTGCTCGACGAACGGCAGCATCGCGGCGGGGACGCGGAGATCGAGGTGGAGATGTGGGAGGCCCTTGGCGTTGCCGGTGTCGCCGCCGAGCCCGATCGGATCGCCGCGCCGGACGACCTGGTCCTTGGCGACGAGCACGCGCGAGAGATGGATGTAGCGGGAGGTGACGCCCGACGGATGACGGACGGCGACCCAGAGCCCGGCGGTGCTGGTGTCGGTGCGTACGGCGCGGGTCACGACGCCATCGGCGAGCGCGAGGACCGGCGTCCCGATCGAGAGCCCGATGTCGAGCGCGCGATGATGGCGGCGCTTCGCGCCCTTGCCGCGCGGCGCGAGCCAACCGCTCGACACGATCGCCCGGACGTCGGCGGGGAGCGGGCGGCCGAAGTCGAACAAGGTGCCCGCGGAGGTGGTGGTCGATGCCGGCGGCGGCGCCGCCGGCAGCTCGGGGCGCGACGTCGCGGTCGACGCGCGAGCGGCAGCGGTAGTCGCGGCGTCGGCTCGGCGCGGCCGGAGGAGCGTCGCGATCGCGAACGCACCCGCGGCGCCGACGGCGACCAGCGGGAGCGAGACCTCGTCGCGGGTCACCGAACCTCCGTTGCCCGCGCCGCGGATGGGTTCGCGACGTGGAGCACTACCCCGGCCGCGCGCAGCGCGGTGAGCAGCTGATTGACGACGCCTTGGATCGCCGCGCCGGTGACGAGCACATCCGCGACACCTGCCGCTCGGCACCTCGCCACGGTCGCGTCCAGATCGGCCGGCGCGCCGTCGAGCTGGATCCCGGCGGCGTCGACGCGCACCGCGCAGCGCGCGGGCGGCGCGGGCGAACTGCCCTCCGACGATGCGCCCTGGTGATTGGAGCCGCCCTGGCCGCCGAGGCCCCAACCCTTGCCGCGGAGGAGCAGCAGGAGCAAGAGCGCGCCTCCGCCGACGACGGCGACGGTGCGGCCGGTGTTGTCCTTGCGCGTCGTCGACATCACGTGCCTTCCAGGCCGAGACCATGGATGCGGCAGACCGCCCAATCGGGATCGCGGCCGGGATCGTCGGGGTCGTCGAACAGCTCGACGGTGGCGGAGACGGAGCGCCCGGTGTCGCGGGCGAGCCGCGCGACCCAGGCGGCGACCTTCTGCATGTCCTCCGGCGTGCCGTTGACGACGACGTTGTTCTCGAAGTCGATCGTGGCGTCGTCGTTCACCGCGGCGCCGGAGTGGCGAGCGACGAAGCGTGCGAGCTTGGCGGCGGCCTCCTTCCGCTGCGAGCCCTGGCGCGTCGCGATGGCTGCGCGGGCTCGCGCGGCGAGCGTGCGCAGCGTCGCGAGGGCGCCGCCGTCCTGTCGACGCGCGCGCGAGCGGGCGTTGCGGTGCTCCTGGATCGTGATGCCGGCGGCGCCGAAGGCCGCGACGAGGTCCGCGTAGACGGTGCCGGGCGCGGTGCCGGCGATCGTCAGGTTCGCGCGGCCGGCGGCCTGGCAGCGCGCGACGGCGCTCTTGACGTCGATCGCCGCGCCGTCCGCAGTGAGGCCCGTCGCGTCGAGGCGGAGCGCGCACGGCATCGGCGGCAGCGCGGTCGCGCCGTGGCTCGAGGTCGGCGCCGCCGTGGCGGACGTCGCTGGCGCGGCGGAGGTCTTCTTCGCGCCGTCCTTTCCGTCGTCGTCGCGGCCGAACAGGTACCAGAGCCCGAGACCGGCACCGGCGCCGAGCGCGAGCGCGAGCGCGGAGCTTCCGTTCGACATGTGATCCTCCGTCGGAAGTGAGGGGTTGAGTTGGCTACGCCAGTCGCGGAGTGGTCGCGAGGGCGCGCTCGGCGAGGTAGAGCTCGACGACGCTCTTGGACCAGTCGCGCTTGTCGCGGCGCTGGAGATGACGGCTCGCGCCCGCGAAGTCGGCGTAGAGGTGGACGTTGTCGAGGTGGACCGGGAGGCCGTGCGTCTTGAGGTAGCGGGCGACCTTCCCGACACCACCCCGCTCGGAGTAGCCCGCGTTCCAGCCGAAAACGAGAAGCTCCAACCAGCGGCGGTTGGTCCAGTCGACGCGCAGGTTGGGCACGTCGACGTGGTTCTTCTCGTAGCTCTTGATGATCGTGCGCAGCAGCCAGCAGCAGATCGCGACATTGACGCGCGGATCGAGGAGGTGCTCGCGCGTGTACCGGGTCTTGTGCGCACGGTTGTAGTCGAGGCGCACCGCCTCGATGATCTGCATCAGGCCCCACGCGGGACCCTTGCGCTCGACCGGGTCCATGCCCGTACGCGCTGCATGAGCCCCGTCCTTCCAGCCGCCGCGCCGAGCCGGCAGGGTTCCGGCCATGGCTCACGATCAGCGCCGGCGACGGCAGCAGCGTAGTGACGGCGGCGTAGCGGCCGCAGCGAC
>WYBA01000403.1 GCA_011526095.1 Myxococcales bacterium
CGCCCAACGCCGCGGTCGCGGCCGCCCTCGGCGCGCCGCGGCCCGGCGCCGCCGCGCTCGCGCCGACGCCCGCCGCCGGGCACGCGTGGGGCACGGCGGTCTCGGTCAACCGCGACGGCTCCGACGGCGAGCGCTACCCGCTGACCGCCGAGTTCGTCGTGTTCGGCCGGACCGGCGCGGACATCTGCTTCGAGCAGGATCGGTTCCTCGCGCGCCAGCACGCGCGGCTCGAGCCGACCCCCGACGGCGCCGCGCGGATCGTGCCGATCGACACGCTCAACGGCGTGTTCCGCAAGATCGACGCGCCGGTCGACCTCGCCGACGGCATGATCATCCTCGTCGGGCGCGAGGTCCTGCGGTTCGACCGCGTCGACGTCGACGAGAAGAGCCCGACGCCGCTGATCCGGCACGGCGTGGCGCTGTTCGGCTCGCCGCCGCGCGAGCCGTGGGGGCGGCTGTCGCAGCTGCTGCCGTCGGGCGGCGTGCGCGACGTCCGCCACCTGTGGGACGACGAGGTCGTGATCGGGCGCGAGGACGGCGACCTGGTGTTCTCCGACGATCAGTTCCTGTCGCGGCGCCACGCGGCGCTGGCGTGGGACGGCGCGCGCGCCCAGCTCAAGGATCTCGGCAGCTCCAACGGCACGTTCGTGCGGCTGGGCGGGCCGACCGCCCTCAAGCACGGCGACCACGTCCGGGTCGGCGATCAGCTGTTCCGCATCGAGCTGCGGCGGTAGCGCGGCGATGGCCGCGCCCGGGGGAGGAGAGCCCGCTGGAGCCGACGACGGCGCGACGCCGTCGTCGGCGTCGGGCGCAGACGAGGCCCCGAGCGCCGGCGCCGCCGCGTCCGCCGCCGGCGCGCTGTGGCTCGAGGCGTGGGGCGTCAGCGACATCGGCTGCGTGCGCGACGGCAACGAGGATGCGTTTGCGATCGGGGATCTCGACGCCGGCGAGCTGTGGGACGGCGAGCGGCCGCTGGCGGCGCGCGGCGCGCGCGGCGCGATGGTGGTCGTGTGCGACGGCATGGGCGGCGCCCAGGGCGGTGAGGTCGCGAGCGACCTCGCGGCGCGGACGCTGTGGGCCGAGATGCGGCAGGCGCAGGCGACGCAGGAGCTCGAGGTGTTCGCGCGCCTCTTGCGCCGCGCGGTGCGCGCCGCCAACCGCCGGGTGTGGGACGAGGGCCAGCGCGAGGCGAGCCTGCACGGCATGGGCACGACCGCGTCGGCGGTCGGGTTCGCCGCCGGCCACGCGGTGATCGCCCAGGTCGGCGACTCGCGCGTCTACGTGTGGCGCGCCGGCGCGCTGGTCCAGGTCACGCGCGATCAGTCGCTCTTGTCGGCGCTGATCCACGCCGGGCGGCTGTCGCACGCCGAGGCGCGGTCCGCGCCCGGCGGCAGCGCGATCCTGCAGGCGCTCGGCGTCGGCGACGACGTCGAGCCGTCGCTGTCGGTGGTCGAGCTGCGGCGGGGCGATCGCCTGCTGGTGTGCTCCGACGGGCTGCACGGCCAGATCGCGGACGGCGGGATCGCCGCGATCCTCGAGGTGCGGCGCGCGCCGCGCGACGCCGCCGAGGCGCTGATCGCCGCGGCGCGGGCGGCGGGCGGCGGCGACAACATCACCGCGGTCGTCGTCGACGTCGCGGGCGAGGCGCTCGCGCCGCCGGCCTCGCCGGAGGACCTGCCGCGCTACACCGAGATCGACCCGCGCGAGGAGGGCGAGCGCGCGCTGTACTCGACGTCGTACGTCGCGCGCCGGCTCGCGGCGCGGGTCGGGATCGGCGAGGACCCGGGGCCGCCGGTCGTGCCGGCGACCGGGCAGCACGCGATCGTCAGCCGCGGGCGCACGCCGGCGCCCCGGGTCGGGCCCGGCGGCGACGTCGCCGGCGCGGCGCGGGCCCGGCTCGCCCAGCAGGGGCTGCCGCTGTGGCTGTGGGTCGTGGTGCTGGTCGCGGCCGCGGCGGGTGGCTGGCTGGCCGCCGGCGCGTGGTAAACGTGGGCTCGTCGTGAAGGTCGTCATCGACCACGTCTCGGGCAGCCGCCGCGGCCAGCGTCAGGAGCTGGCCGCCTCGGCGCGCGTGCGGTTCGGGCGCCACCCGGAGTGCGAGGTGTCGTTCGACGCGCACAAGGACATCGACGCGTCGTCGCGCCACGCCGAGCTGCGGCCGGTCGCGGGCGGCCCCGGCGGGCCCGGCGGTGAAGCCGGCGACGCCGGGTGGATCCTCGTCGACGTCGGCAGCTCGAACGGGACCTACGTCGACGGCCGGCGGATCACCGAGGCGCCGGTCGTGCCCGGCGTCCCGGCGACGCTGGAGCTCGGCCCGGGCGGGCCGCGGATGCGCGTGTTCATCGGCGACGACGAGCAGGTCGCGCGGCTGCCGGCGCCGGAGGTCGCGCCGCCCCGCGCGCCGTCGCGCCGGATCGTGTGGATCGCGCTCGCCGTGGTCGTCGTGGCGGGCGCCGCCGCGGCGCTCGCGCTGGCGCTCTGACCGGCGCGTCGCTTGGCGGGTCGTTTGCGCCGCGACGCCGATCGTCGCGAATCGGTGGCGCCGGGGCGTGCGCCCCGCGCGGAGTTGGAGGACAATCGGCCCAGGATGAACTGCCCGTCCTGTGGTTCACCGCTGCAACCGGGGGCTCGGTTCTGCGGCGTCTGCGGTCACAAGCTCGACGCCGCCGGGGCGGTTCGCCCGGCCACTCCGTCGCCGGTCGCGCCGTCGCCGGTCGCGCCGTCGCCGGCCGCGCGTCCCGGCCCGGCCTCTGCCATGTCGGCGATGTCGGCCATGGCCGGCGCGGTCCCGCTGCCGATCAAGAAGCCGGCCGGCGACCCGTTCGTCGGGATCACGCTCAACGGCCGGTTCAAGGTCGAGGCCAAGCTCGGCGAGGGCGGGTTCGGCGCGGTCTACCGCGGCGTGCAGATGCCGAGCGGCCGCAAGGTCGCGATCAAGCTGCTCCACCCCGAGATGACCCGCGACGAGAACCTGCTCGCGCGGTTCAAGCGCGAGGGGCTGGTGCTGTGCAACCTGCGCGACGCGCACACGATCACGACCTACGAGTTCGACCAGACGCCGGACGGCACGCTCTACATCGCGATGGAGCTGCTCGAGGGCCGCAGCCTCCACCAGGTGTTCCACGACGAGGCGCCGATCGCCTGGCAGCGCGCGATGACGGTCCTGCAGCAGATGTGCAGCTCGCTCGGCGAGGCCCACGCGCAGGGGATCGTCCACCGCGATCTCAAGCCCGAGAACGTCTACCTCGAGAAGCGCGGCAACACGCCCGAGTTCGTGAAGATCCTCGACTTCGGCATCGCGAAGGTGATGCGCGGCGAGGGCTCGGTCGATCCGCACGCGCCCCAGCTCACCGCGACGGGACAGACGCTCGGCACGCTCGAGTACATGTCGCCCGAGCAGCTCATGGGCAAGCAGCTCGACGGACGCAGCGACATCTACGCCCTCGGCGTGCTCGCCTACGAGCTGTCGACCGGGCGGCTGCCGTTCCCCGACGCCAAGGGCCCCGCCGGCCTGATCACCGCCCAGCTCAAGCAGACGCCGAAGGCGCCGTCGCAGGTCAACCCCGCCGGCAACATCCCCGCGGGCGTCGACCGCATCCTGCTCAAGTGCCTCGAGAAGGACAAGAACAACCGCTTCCCCGACGTCCACACGCTGGCGCGCGCCGTCGCGGACTGCATGGCGGCGGGTGGGCAGTGGGGCAGCGATCCGGTGCCCGCGGCCGCCGCGAACAAGCCGGGCATGGAGACCCGCAAGGGCGAGCTCGGCCCCGGGATGGTCGGGCCGCCGCCGGCGATGCCGGGGCAGCCTGCGCCGATGCCCGCGCCGATGCCGATGCCCGCGCCGGCGCCTGCGCCGATGCCCGCGCCGATGCCGATGCCGATGCCCGCGCCCGCGCCCGCGCCGGTCGCGGCCGCCTCGATGAGCGCGCCGTCGACCGAGGTCGCGCTGCGCGCGGCCAAGGGCGGCAACCGGACGTGGCTGTGGCTCGTCGTCGGCCTGATCGTGCTCGGCGGCGCGGTCGGCGCCGTGCTCGCGCTGACGATGTAGCCCCCTCAGTAGGCGGCGAGCACGCCGAGCTGCAGCACGAACGAGTCGACGAGCTGGTCCGACGACAGGAACTGCCGGTCGCGCCCGACGAGGTTGGCGTCGGGGTCGTCGGCGGCGAGCTCGGACAGCAGCAGCACGTCGGCCTTGAGGTTGACCGAGACCTTGTCGAACAGCCCCCACACGTCGCGATCGTCCTCGGCGGCGGTGAGGATCGTCAGCTTGCCGCCGACGAGCACGTTGCGCACGGGCGCCAGCTCGCGGTCGCCGGTGAAGTACTCGCCGGCCGCCGACTCGGTCTCGTAGAAGAACGCGTCCTTGAAGAACGTCGCCGCCGACTGCTGGTAGACGCGGGCGCGCAGGCGCAGCAGCAGGCTCGAGCCGGCGTACTGCGACCACGCGAGCTCGCCGGTGCCCGAGTTCACGCCCCAGGTGTCGCTGTAGTAGCGCGCGCTGACGTGGACGGCGCCGCGCAGCGCCGGGAAGAACCGGTTGAGCCGCGCCGACACCGCGAGCCGCGCGCGGGTCGCAGGGATGTGCTCCTGCGGCTCGTTGCTGCCGACGCGGACGCGGCGGTAGGGGTTGGACTGGAACCCGTCGACGATCTGGCCGAACAGCGCGAGCTGCAGGTTCGCGGTCGGCGACAGGTTCTGCGTCACCGTCGCCTGCGCGGTGTCGATCGAGATGTCGCGCCACACCGTCGTCCCGGGCGTGTCCTCGCCCAGCACGACGTTCTTGGCGCAGGCGTCGAACCCGGTCAGCGGGCGGCGCTCGAAGATCCCGAGCATCGCGTTGTCCTTGTCGCAGACCTCGTCGAACGCGTGGGAGTAGGACAGGGCGACGTTGGTGTTCTTGCCCGGCAGGTCGATCGCGGCGCCGCCCGACACCGAGATCGACAGGTAGTCGCGCTCGGCGGCCACCGCGCCGCCGACGCCGAACTGCGCGCGCTTGCCCGAGAACGACAGGCCCAGCCGGCCGTCGTGGCGCAGGTCGGAGAACGTCGTCGCCGACGACACCGCGTCCGACGAGTACACCGCGGCGGTGGCGCCGGTGACCGCGTCGGCGGAGTAACCGACGTCGACCCCGACCGTCTCGCCGCCGAGGCCGATGTCGAGCTGCGGGTGGATCACGGTGAGCCCGCCGAGGCCGCCCTGGCGCTGCTCCTGGTACCAGGTCGTCGTCAGCTCGACCGCGTCCTCGGCGCGCGCGGGCGCCGCGCCCGCGACCAGCGCGAGCGCCCCGACCAGCCACGCGTGGCGCGCCGTCAGTTGCAACCGCAACCTCCGCCGCGCGCGCCTCGACCCCCGGCCGAGCCCTCGCGGTTGTTGAGCACGTGCTCGTCCGCCGCCGCCTCCTGGCCGTCCTCGTCGAAGATCATCACCTGGTCGGCGAGGAACTCCTTCTCCGACGCCCGCACCGCGTTGCGCCCGCAGCCCGCGGCGAGCACGAACAGGAGCACGATCGCAGCGCGGCCACGAATCGTCCGTCTCGGCACGTTCTCCTCCGATCGCTGAGCAGAGCGCGCCTCGCCGCGTCCGGCGGTGCGCGCAGGGTCCCGCATGGGGGACCGGGGGAGCCGTCGCGGCTCCCCCGAACTAGAAGAAAATCGCGAGGCCACCGGTGTACTCCTGTCCGTTCGACGCCTGGTCGGGGTCGAACAAGGTCCAGTTGCGGAAGTCGGCCCGCACCGTGATCTGCTTCTTGAACGTCAGCTCGAACCCGCCGCCGGCGGACAGCGCCATCAGCGTCTCCTCGGGATCGATGAAGTTGTCGGCCTTGGGCCGGATGTGGGCGGCGCCGACGCCCGCGTGGACGTACGGCCCGAGCGCCGCGCCGGGGGCGAGCCGCAGCGTCCAGCCCGCGCCCGCGATGAAGATGTCCTTCTGCGCGCGCGGCGACAGCCCGAAGAAGCCCTCCACCGCCCAGTGCGGGTCGATGATCCACGCCGGGCGCAGCAGGAACAGCCCCTCGCGATCGAGGATGCCGGCGGAGAACGACAGCTCGACGTCGGCGTACGGGATCGGCGGCGGCCCGAGGATCGCGCGGCGCACCGCGCGCCACGCGCGCGACAGCGCGCCGCGCCGCTCGTCGTCGACGACCTCGAACGGGAACACCAGCTCGCCGAAGATCCACCCGGTCGTGCCGTCCTCCAGCACGACCTTGAACCAGTAGCCCTGGGTGCCTCGCTCGACGACCTCGAAGATCTCGCCGCGCTCCGCCGTGTAGACCTCGCGGTAGGTCGACCCCGGCCCGCTGTGGACGGAGGCGCGCTGGGCGATCACGCGCAGGTACGCCTCGGACGCCGCCGCCGCGGGCCGGGCGTCGAGCGCGGCGGTCGTCGCGACCGCGCCCACCGCGAGGGCGAGGATGCACAGCGCGCGCGTCATGGCTGGAGCCACGCCTCGAACGCCATCACCGCGGGGTCGTCCACGTCGGCGAAGATGTCGCCGCCGCCGTGGGGATCCTGGCCGGCGAGCGGCTTGGTCAGCAGCGAGCTGGCGCCCGGCGTGCCGCAGTTGAGGAAGCGGATCACGACGGCGTAGTTGCGGTCGTGCGCGGTCGGGTCCGCGGCGACGTCGGTCTCGAGCCGCAGCGCCGAGCGGCCGTTGCCGGCGGCGTGGCAGCCCGCCTCGTCGACGCACGAGCGCGCGGTGTCCGCCGGCGCGAGGAACTCCGGCCAGATGACGTCGCGGTACTCGAGCGGATCCGGCCGGCACACGCCCGGATCGGCAGGCGTCTCGCCGAGATCGACGGTGGGGCACCCCGCGAGCGCGAGCACGGCGAGCGAGCCGAGCACGGCGTGCAGGGGCCAGGGCAGCCGGGAGGCGGTGCCGAGCATCCTCGCGGTCAGCGTACACCGGTCGCGGGCCCGCTGTCATGCGGGCGCGCGCCGGTCGGCAGCGGGCCCGGTCGCTTGCGGCGCCGCGGTGCGCGACGTAACGTCGGGCGTGGCCTCGCAATCGGGCTCGGACGGCTCCGGCGCGCGCGGCGGGAGCGACGGCCCCGCGGCCGCCCCCGCGGCCGCGCCCGTCGCTGCAGAGCGACCGAAGTCACGCGCTGCCACGGCGCCCCCGCTGCCGCCGCCGCCGCCCGCGCCGACCGCGCCGCGGCTGCCGCCGCCGCCGCCGCGCGAGGCGCTGCGTCCCCGCGCGACGTCGGCCGCGGAGCCGGGGACGAACCCGGGGACCGGGCCGGGGACGAGCCCGGGGACCAGCCCGGGCACGGGCACCGGCTCGCGGTCGCGGATCGCGACGCAGCCGGGCGTCCCGGTCGCCTCGGCGACCGGCGCGCGGCCGCGCAGCGACACCATCTCCGACGACGCGACCCGCCCCGGCACGTCGCCCGGGGTGCTGACCTCGGCGACGGCGACGCCGCCGGCGGCGCCCGTGATGTCGTCCGGCGTGATCCCGCTGCCACCCGCGACCGCGCGGCTCGCCGGGCGCAGTGAGCCGTCCGGGCGCCGCCCTGGCCGCATGGACACCGATCCCGGCTCGAGCCAGCACGAGATCCGCGGCGCGCGCTCGCCGCTGGTCGGCCGCGACAGCCAGCTCGCGGTGCTGCGCGACGTCGTCGCGCGCGCGGTCGACTTCCAGGCGCCGCAGCTCGTCACCGTCGTCGGCAACCAGGGCACGGGCAAGAGCCGCCTGGTCGCCGAGCTGGTCGCGGCGATCGCGCCGCCGACGCGGGTGTTCCACGGCCGCGCGCGCCAGGGCGGGGAGCGCTACGGCGCGCTCGCGTCGCTGCTGCGCAGCCGGTTCGGCCTGCCCGCGGTCGACGCCGATCCGGGCGCGTCCGCCGCGCGCATGGCCGAGACGGTCCACGCCGTGATCGGTCGGGACCAGGCGGTCGAGATGCTGCACTGCCTCGGCGTGTTCGTCGGCCTCGACTTCCCGCCCACGGCGTTCCTGCGCACCGTCGCCGAGAGCCCGCGCCAGATGGACGACGTCGCGCGCACCGTGCTGCGCCGGTTCATCGAGCTCGACAGCCAGGGCGGCCCGCTCGTGCTCGTGCTCGACGACATGCAGTGGGCCGACGACGACACGCTCTCGCTGTGCAGCGAGCTCGCGTCCGGGCTCGGCGGCTCCGCCGTGGCGATCGTCGTCTGCACCCGGCCGGAGATGCTGGTGCGGTCGCCGAACTGGGGCAAGGGCGCGATCGATCACGAGCGAATCGATCTGCGCAACCTCGAGCCCGACGACGCCGAGCAGATGTTCCGCCACCTGCTGGCGCGGTGCGGCCGGATCCCCGACGACATCGCCGACGCCGCGGTCGAGATGACCGGCGGCAACCCCGCGTTCCTCGAGCAGCTGGTCCGGCTGTTCATCGCCAACGGGACGATCGAGACCACGCCCGACGGCCCGGCCGGCCCCGGGCCGTGGCGGCTCGACGCGGCGCGCGCGGCCGCGACCGAGCTGCCGATCAGCGTCGAGGAGGCGATCGAGGCGCGGATCGCCGCGCTCGAGCGCGACGAGCGCGAGCTGCTGGAGAAGGCCGCGGTGTTCGGCAACGTGTTCTGGGTGTCGGCGGTGGTCGCGTTGACCCGCCTCGACGACCTGCGCGACGAGCGCGCGGCCGAGCCGCTCGACTACCAGTGGGGCGAGGGCGAGCCGGTGCGCCGCCGCGTCTCCGATCTGGTGTCGATCCTGGCCGAGCGCGACTACCTGCTGCCGCTCGACGCCGCGGACTCGACGATCCCGGGCGACGTCGAGGTCGTGTTCAAGCACAACCTCGAACGCGAGCTGATCGTCCGCTCGATCGAGCCGGCCAAGCTCGCGCGCTACCACCTCGGCGCGGCCCAGTGGCTGGAGACGCGGATCGCCGGCCGCACCGAGGAGCAGCTCGAGTTCCTCGGCGGGCTGTACGAGCGGGGCGGCGACCGCGGGCGCGCGGCGCGGGCGTACTTCGCCGGCGCCGACAAGGCGCGCGGCCGCTACGCCAACGACGAGGCGCGCCAGCTCTACGAGCGCGCGCTGGCGATGCACGGCGAGGGCGACGTGCCGGCGCGGATCGAGTGCCTGCACAACCTCGGCAGCGTCCTCGACCTCGCCGGGCGCACCGCCGAGGCGCTGGCGCGGTTCGGGGAGATGCTCCACCTGGCGTGGCGCTACGACAACCCGGCCAAGGCCGGCGCGGCGATGAGCCGGATGGCGCGCGTGCTGCGGCGCCAGGGGCAGTACGACCACGCGATGGAGCACCTGCGGCGCGCCCACGAGCTGTTCTCGCGCGCGTGCGACGACCGCGGCATCGCCTCGGCGCTCGACGACATGGGCCGCGTCCACTGGCTGCGCGGCGCGTACACCCAGGCGCTCGACTTCCACCGCCAGGCGCTGACCCGGCGCCGCGCGCTCGGCGATCGCCGGTCGATCGCCCTGTCGCTGGCCAACATCGGCCGCGTCCACCACGACTCCGGCAACTTCAAGGCGGCGATCGCGCAGTTCCGCGAGGCGCTCGATCTGCGCCGCGACATCGCGGACATGTCGGGCGTCGTCCAGTCGCTGTGCGATCTCGGCGGCGTCCACGTCGCCGACGGACAGCACGAGCACGCGATCGAGCTGCTCGACGAGGCGCGCGCGGTCGCGCTGGAGATCGGCGACAAGCTGGCGCTGGCGACCGTGCTGGTGCGGACCGGCGAGTGCCGGGTCGCGATGCGCAGCCCGGGCGAGGCGCTGCGCGATCTCGGCGAGGCGCGCGAGCTGGCGCGCAGCCTCGGCGATCGCGCGCTCGCCGCCGACGCCCACCGCTGGCTCGCCGCGGCCGAGCGCGCCGCCGGCGACCTCGACACCGCCGACGTCGAGGCGCGCGCCGCGCTCGACATCGCCCGCGCCGTCGGCTCGCGGGTGCTCGTCGCCGGCGCGCACCGCGCGATGGCCGAGGTCGCGGCCGCGCGCGGCGACGCCGGCGCGGCCGAGGAGCACTTCGGCTCCGCGATCGAGATCCTCACCGGCATGCGCAACGAGCTGGAGCTGGCGCGGGTCTACCGCGCGTGCGCCGACTTCCGCGAACAGATCGGCGCGGCGGGCGCCGCGGCGGAGCTGCGCGCCCAGGCCGACGAGATCTTCGCGCGGCTGCACGGCGCCGCCGAGCGCTACGACAGGTAGCCGCCGCGCCATGGAGCTGGACGCCGACCGCGGCACGCCCGACGAGCTCGCCCGCATCGACGCGGTCGTCCCGGCCGACGTCCGCGCGGCGTGCAAGGTGCTGATCGACGCCGGCCACGAGGCGGTCACGGTCGGCGGCGCGGTGCGCGACGCGCTGCTCGGCCGGCCGGCGGGCGACTGGGACGTGGCGACCAGCGCCCACCCGGACGAGGTGGTCCGGCTGTTCCGCCGCACGATCCCGACCGGGCTGCAGCACGGCACGGTGACCGTCATGGTCGGCCACGGCGCCGATCGCCAGGGCGTCGAGGTCACGACCTACCGCGGCGAGGGCGCGTACACCGACGCGCGCCGCCCCGATCACGTCGTGTTCGGCGTGCCGCTGGTCGAGGACCTGGCGCGCCGCGATCTCGTCGTCAACGCGATCGCCTACGACCCGATCGCGCGCCGGTTGCACGATCCGTTCGGCGGCCGCGCCGACCTCGCGGCGCGCCGGCTGCGCGCGGTGGGTGATCCGGTCGCGCGGTTCACCGAGGACGGGCTGCGCGTGATGCGCGTGGTGCGGTTCGCGGCGACGCTGGAGTTCGAGCTCGACCCCGCGACCGAGGCCGCGTTCGCCCCGGCGCTGCCATCGCTGCGCCGGGTGTCGCAGGAGCGTGTCCACGACGAGCTGGTCAAGCTGCTGGGCGCGCGCCGGCCGTCGATCGGCCTGCACATCGCGCGGCGCTCGGGCGTGCTCGCCGCGGTGCTGCCCGAGCACGCGGCGCTCGACGACGCGACGTGGGCGCGGACCGTGGCCTGGGTGGACGACGCGGCGCCGGCGGTGCGGCTGGCGGCGCTCGTCGCCGCGCTCGGCGACCGCGTGGCCGACGCCGCGCTGCGTCGGCTCAAGTTCTCCAACGAGGATCGCGAGCGGGTGGTCAAGCTGGTGCGCGTCGCCGATGCGCCCGACGGTGGCGCGGCGGAGCCGGACGTCCGGCGGCGGCTCGCCGCCGCGGGGCGCGCGCTGGCGGCCGACGCGATCGCGCTGTGGGCGGCGCGCCCCGGCGACGCCGCGGCCCGCGACGCGCTCGTCGCCGCGGCGCGCGTCGTCGTCGATCGCGGCGACGCGCTCGCGCTCGGCGAGCTCGCGCTCGGCGGCGCCGATCTGATGGCCGAGCTCGGGCTGCCGCCGGGCAAGCAGCTCGGCGTGCTCCTGAACCGCCTGCTCGAGCGCGTGCTCGACGACCCGAAAACGAACACGCGCGCCGCGTTGCTCGACGCGGCGCGCGCGCTGGGGTAGTGCCCCCGCCTCAGCTCACTTCGACTGCGCGGTCAGCTCGAACCCGTGCTTGGTCACGCTCGAGTCCGAGACGAAGTGCAGGTAGTGGAAGCGGCCGGTGAACTCGTCGGTCTGCGCCGGCGCGTTCGTGCCGCTGTAGGTCTTGACCTTGAGCCACGCGCCGTCGCGCCAGCTCCACACCTCGAGCTTGTCGTAGCCGGCCTCGAGCGAGAACGTGCCGCTCGCGACCAGGCGCATCGCGGTCGCGGTCGACGGCAGCGTCAGCTCCTTCCACACGTTGGCGTTGTTGCCGTACGGGTGCGCGGTCGCGAACGACCAGCCGGTGACCGTCGTCCACGTCGGGCCGGCGACCCACGCGCAGCTGTTCGTCTGGCACGCCCACGCCCCCGGCACCGCGATGTGGGGCAGGCCGTCGCAGTCGGCCGGCGCGTCGCAGTAGGTCTGCTCGACGCAGCTACCGCTGGCGTCGGCGTACGGCGCCTCGAACTGGCCCTCGCCGTAGCGGCAGCGGAACCCGTCGGCGCACGGCAGGCCCTGCAGGCCGCCGCACATGTCGCCGGCGATGCCGCACTCGCCGTCGTGCGCCACGCCCATGTTGGCGCAGCCCGCGGCGCAGCCGTTGGAGTAGGTGCGGCCGTCGACGCCGCACACCGGGTCGTAGACCGCGGGGCACACGCACGACGCCTCGGCGATGCACGCGCCGGCGTCGCAGGTGTAGCCGGCGTCGCACGACAGCGGGCCGTCGACGGTGGTGCACGCGAACAGATCCTCGAACTGCTGGATCAGCGCCTGCTCCTCGGCGGTGAACGTGCCCTGGCCGCGGGTCAGCACGACCTCGTCGGCGCCGACGCGGACGCGGAACGTCTCGTTCCAGTTGGTGACGTCGGTGACGTCGGGGCGCGTCGCGAGGCCGGCGTCGACGTAGGCGCGCAGCAGCGCCTGGACCGAGCCGCGCGCGATCGATCCGACCGCGATCACCTCGGGCGCGTCGCCCGGGGTGTACTTCGTCGTGCTCACGGTCGTGCCGGTCAGCCGGCGGCCGAGGACCTGGCCGCTGAACCCGCCGCCGACGCTGTGCTCGACCTCGAAGTCGGCGTCGGCGATGCACGTCGCGTCCTGGGGACAGCCGCACACACCCGGGGACGGGTTGATGTCGAGCTCGCCGTCCTCGCACGTGCGGACGACGACCGCCGGGCACTTCACCGCCTGCTCGATCTCGACCGCGTCGATGCGGAAGCCGTAGTCGGTCACCGAGTAGTCGGTCTCGAGCCGCAGCGTCAGCGCGCGATCCTCGGTGTTGACCTCCACCCACTGCGACCACGCGCCATCGTGCCGGCCGTCGAACGACTGGACCTCGGTGCCGTCCGGCGCGATCAGGTGGAGGAAGTCGTAGCGGGCCTCGGTGCGCAGCGCCGCGAACCGGGCGCGGACCCGCGAGGTGCACTCCGGCACGACGCCGTCGAGGTCGAACGTGAACACCCGGTCGAGGTTGTTGGCGTAGGGGTGCGCCGACTCGAACGACACCGGGTAGACCGCGCCGCCGTCGGCCTTGCCGGCCTGGTACGGGACCGGCGAGCCGGGCGGGGTGCTGTCGTCGACCTCACCCTTGGGCAGCTCCTCCTTGTCAGCCACACAACCAGAGGCTGCCCCCAGCGCCACCGCGCCAGCGAACCACAGCCCGCGAACAGTACGATTCAGCTCGAACATGACTCGCCGGCCCTGAGCAACGTCCGTTCCCGCGGCGGGTGTGCGATCTCGCCGCGGCTCGGGGCGCGGAGTCGTGGGATTCCCGAGGGATGGCCGCCGAACGGGGGTGGCTGGTCGGCTGGCCAGGCAAGCGGGCGCGCCGCTGCGCGGACGCATCGGGCGGCGTCCACGTCAGAGCCGGGCCCTAGGGTGGCGGCCATGGCGTCGCTCGCCGCGCTGCTCGCCGATCTGGTCGGACCCGCCGAGGCGTTCGGGGACCCGCGTCGCCCCGACGTCGCCGAGGCCGCGGCCCGGTGCCTGCCCGGGGAGGTGGTCGCGGCGCGCGACGGTGACGAGCCGGTGGCGGTGGTGCGGCTGGCCAGCGGCGAGGTCTGCGTCCTCGCCGACGCGTGCCCCCACGACGGGGGCCTCTTGTCCGACGGCTTCGTCGAGGGCGATCGGCTGGTGTGCGCCCGCCACCAGTGGGAGCTGGACGCCCGCACAGGTCGGTGCGCGCACCGGCCGGGCGTGGTCGTGCCGGCGCGCCGCCTGGTCGAGAAACCCCTGGATTCTTGACCCTGCCGCGGCGCCCCGCTAGCGTTGGCCCCTGGCGTGGCGTGCGTCCTCGTCCATATCGAGGCGGACGGCGATACGCCGGGCGCGACCTCGCTCGAGGCGCTCGGCGAGGGGCGCCGGATCGCATCGTCGTCCGGTGCCACGCTGTACGCGCTGGTCGCGGTCCCGCGCGGCGGGGCCGTCGGTGATCCGCGCCGCGTCGCGCGGGCCGAGACCCTGCCGCCGTTCGGCGCCGAGGCGGCGACCGCGTCGGCGCACCAGCGGCTGGTCGACGCGCTCGGGCAGGGCGGGGCGGACAAGGTCGTGTTCGTCGACCTCGACGGGCCGGCGCGCCCGGCGCTGTGGGCGACGATCGGCCCCGCGCTCGCGGCCGCGTGCGCCCAGCTTCGGCCGGCGCTGGTGCTGCTGCCGGCGACCGCCGGCAGCCACGATCTCGGGGCGCGCCTCGCGGCCCGCCTCGGCGCGGCCTACGTCGCGGAGCCCGTGCTCGAGCAGGGCCCGCGCGGCGAGGTCGTGCTGTCGCGGCAGGTCTACGGCGGCGGCTGGCGGCGCCGCACCTCGCTCGAGGATCTCGACCGCGCCGTGGTGGTCACGCTGCCGCCGCACCGTGCGGAGGCGCGCGGCAGCGACGAGGCCGAGGTCCTGCTGCTCGAGGTCAAGGCCGCCACCGACGCCCGGGTCAAGCTGCTCGACGACGGCGCCGCCGACGGCGCGGGCCTGGGCCGCGCGCGGGTCGTCGTGGTCGCGGGCGGCGGCGTGACGGCCGCCTCCTGGCCGCTGGCGGAGCAGCTCGCGGCCGCGCTCGGCGGCGAGCTCGGCGCGACCCGGGCGCTGTGCCAGCGCGGCGTCGCCCCACCCGCGCGCGAGATCGGCGTCGGCGCGCGCCACGTCGCGCCGGTGCTGTACGTCGTGCTCGGCGCCTCGGGCTCGGCGGCGCACCTCGCCGCGGTGTCCCCGGACGCGGAGATCGTCGCGGTCGACAAGGACGCCGACGCGCCGATCCTGCGCGTCGCCAGCTACGGCATCGTCGGGCGGATCGAGGACGTCGTGCCGCGGATGCTGGCCGCGCTGCGCCAGGAGCGTGCGTGATGGCGGCCGCGCCGATCGCCGTGCTGCTGCGCCGGCTGCAGGCGCGCCCCGGCGCCACCGAGGAGGGCGAGGTGCTCGGCCGGTGCGAAGGCGGCGCGCTGTCGGTGGCGCTCGAGCTCGGGGCGCGGCTCGACGCGCCGGTCGTCGCGATCTCGGTCGGGCCGGCGCGGCGCGAGGATCGAGTGCTCGCGGTCGCGCTGCGCGCCGGGTGCGGGCGGGCGATGCGGATCGACGACAGCGAGGTCGGCGAGATCGACTACCTGGGCGTGGCGCAGATCCTCGCCGCGGCGATCCGCCACGTCGGGGCGCGCGTCGTCGTCGCGGGCGATCGCTCGCAGGACGAGGGCGCCGGCGCCGTCGGCCCCGCGATCGCGGAGCTGCTCGACTGCAGCCACCTCACCTCGGTGCGGCGGGTCGCGGTCGAGGGCGACGCGCTGGTCGCGGTGCGCGACGCCGGCGATCGCGTCCAGCGGTTCCGGCTGCAGCCGCCGGTCGTGCTGTGTGTCCAGGCGCCGCCCGCGGCGCCGGCCGCGGCCGCGGCCGCGGCCCCCGCGCTCGACGACGACGAGGCCGAGGCCGTCCCCGCGTCGCGCCGCGCCGCGAAGAAGCGCGCGCGCACCGTGCCGACGATCGAGGAGGTCGAGCTCCACGACCTCGGCGTCGAGCCGCGCGCGGTGTCGCCGCGCCGCACCTCGGTCGGCAAGCTGCGCCAGGTGCGGGGCAAGGGCGGCGCGAGCCTGGCGGGCTCGCCCGAGGAGCTGATCGAGCGGCTGCGCGCCGATCGCCTGCTCGAGCCGGCCCCCGCCGACCCCGCCGCGGCGCGCCGGTCGGGAGCCGGTCCGTGACGTCGGCCAGCGGCGCCCGGGGCGCCGCGGCGTCCCCGGTCGCCGGGGCGGCGGCCGTCGCGATCGCCGCGGGCTCGCTCGGGGACGTCACCGTGCGGGTGCTCGCGGCGCGCGGGATCGCCGCGGCGCGCGTCGGCGAGGGCGCGGCCGACGGCGACGTCGCGGCGCGCGCGCCGGCGCTGGTCGCCGCGCTGCTCGCCGCGA
>WYBA01000404.1 GCA_011526095.1 Myxococcales bacterium
CCGCTCGCTCGCGCAGCGCCGCGCGGCGCTCGACGTCGACGAGGCGCGGCTGCTGCTGCTCGCGCGCCGGCTCGACGTCCACGTCCCGCTCGGCTACGGCACGTTCGTCGAGTACGTCGAGCGCGTCCTGGGCTACCGGCCGCGCACCGCGCAGGAGCGCCTGCGCGTGGCCGCGCGTCTGGAGGAGCTGCCGGCGACGCGGGCGGCGCTCGCCGCGGGCGAGGTGAGCTACTCCGCCGTTCGCGAGCTCACTCGCGTCGCGAAGCCCGCCACCGAGGACGCCTGGCTCGCCGAGGTCCGCGGCCGGACGATGCGCGAGATCGAGCACGCGCTCGCCGGGCGCGCCGAGGGCGATCACCCCGACGACCTGGCCGATCCGGACCTCGAGCCGCGCCGCCTGTCGCTGGCGCTGACGCCCGAGGCGTACTCGCTCTGGCTCGAGGCGCGGCGCCGGCTCGAGGACGAGCTGGGCGAGCGTCTCGACGACAGCGCCGTCGTCACGGCGATGGCCCGGCGCGTGCTCGAGCCGGACGCAGCCCCCGCGGCGCCGGCGACCTCGCGCCCGCCGTACCAGATCGCGATCACGCTCTGCCCGCAGTGCGACCGCGCCACCGAGGCCGCCGCCGGCGACGTCGTCGATGTCCGCCCCGAGATCGTCGAGCAGGCTTGCTGCGACGCCGTCCACCTCGGGCGCGTCGACGGCGAGCACGTCGCGGCCCCGACGCTCACCATCCCCGCGCGCATGCGCACCGCCGTCCTCGCGCGCGATCACCGCCGCTGCACCGTTCCCGGCTGCCGCTCCACCCGCGGGCTCGAGCTGCATCACATCCAGTGGCGCTCGCGCGGCGGCGACCATCGGGCAAGAAACCTCACGACCGCGTGCTCCCATCACCACGCCGCGGTTCACCACGGCCACCTGCGCATCACCGGCGAGGCGCCGCACGCGCTGCGGTTCGAGCGCGCCGGCGACACGCCCTACGCGACCGACGTCGGCGCCGAGGTCAGGGCCGCGCTGCGCGGGCTCGGCTTCGGCCCCGCAGACATCACGCGCGCCATCGAGCAGGCGAGCGTCCACGTGGGCGCGGACGCGCCGCTGGAGGCCTGGCTCCGTGCGGCCCTGCGCGCGTGCCCGCGACCGGCCACGTCGGCACCAGGGTGAGCGCGTGCGCCTCCGCCTCCGTCTCTCCGCTCATCCCCTCCGGTTCATGGACACGACCGGCTGGTCCTTCGACGGGCCCTCGCTGTCGCTCGGGCCGCGCTGGGACGAACGCCTCTTGGGTCTCGATGGTGTCGACGAGGAAAGCCGTCCACGGCCTCAGCCCGCCCGCGCCCCGAGCTGGCCGCATGATATGACGCGCGTCGATGATGCGCGCCGCCGCTCGCCTCGCCCTCGCGCTCACCCTCGCCGCGGCCGTCGCCGGCTGCGGCGACGATCCGGCCACGCCGTGCGTCACCGGCGCCACCGCCGACGGCGCGCTCACGCTCGCCCTCGGCGACACCTGCGTCCGCGGCGCGCTCCACGCGCGGCGCGGCGGCGCGTGGGCGCCGGGCACCGTCGACGCCACGCTCACCGCCGACGACGCGGGCGGCGTCGTCATCGACCTGGCCGCCGCCGGCCCGGTCGAGGGCCTGGCGATCGCGCTGCCCGACCTGCCCGCCGACCGCATGCTGCAGCAGGGCTGGCAGTCGTGGTCGTGGGTCGGCACGGTCACGATCCCGACGACCATCACCCTCCACGCCGACGGGCTGCCGCTCGCCGCGCTGCCGGACTCCGGCGATCCGATCGAGGAGGAGCACGGCGTCGGCTACCACGCCACCGTGCTCCGCCTCGGCCCCGACGGCCCCTACCTCGCGCTCGCCGCGCTGCGCGCCGAGCGCGCCGCCACCGCGATCTCCGCGGTGCGCGCCGCGTCGGGCGCTCCCGGCGCCGCGGACGTCACCGTGCTGTGGGGGCCGCAGCGCGAGGTGATCGGCGCCGCGGGCGACGCCGTCGCGGCCGACCCGCTCTACGCGATCGCGGCGGCCACCGCCGAGGACGCGCTCGACGCGCTGTCCGCCGCGCTCGTCGCCGAGCACGCCGGCGCGCCGGCGCCGCGCCAGCCGCCCGCCGGCTGGTACTCGTGGAACGAGCGGTTCGTCGATATCGACGAGGCGTACATCGAGGCCCACATCGACGTCGTCGAGGCCGAGCTCGCGCCGCTCGGCATGGACCTGGTCGAGATCGACGACGGCTGGGAGGTCGCGTGGGGCGACTGGACGGCCGGCCCGACGTTCCCCTCCGGCATGCCCTCGATCGCCGACGCGATCACGACGCGCGGCCTCACCGCCGGGATCTGGATGGCGCCGCTGCTCGTCGACGTCGAGTCGGCCGCGGCGCAGGGCGACCCGGCGCGGTTCGTCCGCGGCCCGGACGGTCAGCCGCTGGTCCACCGCCTCACCGGCAACACCCGCGACTTCTACGTCGTCGATGCGACCCACCCCGACGGCCTGGCGATCGCGATCGGGCCGCTCGCCGACCTCGCCTCCGCGGGCTTCACCTACTTCAAGCTCGACTTCCTGTACGCCGGGGCGTTCGCCGGCCGGCGCCAGGACGACGTCACCGGGGTCGAGGCCCTGCGCGTCGCGATGGCGGCGTTCCGCGCCGCGGTCGGCCCCGACGCGGTGATCGAGGCGTGCGGGTCGCCGACGCTGCCAGTCATCGGCGTCGCCGACGCGCTGCGGTTCGGCGCCGACACCGCGTTCGACGGGTTCGATCTCGACTTCGCGTTCGTCGGGTGGATGGCGCGCGCGCTCGCCGGCCGCGCCCACCTGTGGCCGCTGATCTGGCTCGACGCCGACCAGGTCCAGGTCCGCGCCCCGTACTCCGCGGTCGAGGCCCGCACCGGCGCGCTGCTCACCGCGCTCGCCGGCCCGGCGTACGCCCTCGGCGACGATCTCACCGTCCTGCCCGACGACCGCCTCGCGATCGCGCTCGACCCGACCGTCCTCGACCTCGCGGCGACCGACGCACCGGCCCGCGCGATCGGCGTGATGGACGAGGCGTCGCCCGAGATCGTCGGCAGCCCGATCCTCGAGGCGTTCCGCGCGCCGGCGGGCGTGCTGGTCGCGCCGGCCGCCCGGTTCGAGGTCACCGGCGGCAGCGGCGCGCGCTACGAGCTCACGGTCGACTGGAACGGCGACCACGCCACGACCGTGGTCGTGCGGTAGGCGCGCCCACGATCCAATCTCGCCATCGCGGCGGCCGAATCGAGCCACCGCCGTGACCCGGTCGGCGGCAAAGCTCGCTCCGTATCCGACAAGGAGCGAGCATGCGCATGTCGATGATGGTGGGGGTGGCGGTCGCCACGTCCGGCGCGGCCGGGTGTTCCGGCGCCGACGACCCGCTGCACAGCGAGGGGCCGCCGGAGATCCTGCAGGTGCTGGTGCGCGAGCGCGTCACCGTCACCGGCGACGACGGCAGCACGTGGACCGAGGTCCAGCCGCGCCTGGCGTACGGTGACCACGACGACATCGATCCCGAGGCCGACGATCGCGAGGTCACGGCCGCCGTGGCGCGCGACGGTCAGCGGATCCGGATCGTCGTCGACGAGCTGCTGCGCGGCGGCACGCTCGAGGAGATCCCGTGCGCCGACGGCTCGTGGAGCCGGGTGCCGGCGGGGACCGACTTCGACGACATCGCCGCGTGCGCCGGCGCCGATCTGTCGCGGTGCGACGCGGTGTGCGTCGGCGCGGCCGGCCCGGTCGGGATCCTGGACGCCAACGGCGACGGCGCGATCGACGACACGCGCCTGATCGACGGCGCGGTCGTACTGACCTGCGGCGGCGAGCCCGTCGCGCTCGATCCGGCGCGCAGCTACTACCAGCCCAGCGGCGGCCAGCGGCTCTCGGCCGGCGCGACCGGGACCGACTCGCTCGGGCCGGCCGTGGTGATCGTCCCGCGGGGGATGCGCCCCGGCTCGACCTGCACGCTGGCGTTCTCGGCCGGCGTCGTCGACAAGCAAGGCGAGCCGGTCGCTGGCGCCGACGAGGTCGCGTTCGCGGTCGAGCCGTTCCAGCTCGTCGCCACCGAGCCTGCCGACGGCGCGACCGACGTCGCGCTGACCGCGCCCGACACCGCCGACGCGGTGATCACCGTGGCGCTCAACGCCGCGGTCGAGCCGGCGACCGTCGCCGCCGCGGTCACGGTCGCCGGGAGTGACGGGCCAGTCACCGCCGCGGCGTCGCCGTCGCCCGACGACGACGCGACCCTCGTCATCACGGTCTCCGGCGGGCTCGCCGCCGCCACCACGTACACCGTCACGCTCGCCGGCGGCGCCGGCGGCCTCGCCGACGCCTGGCAGGACCCGCTGGTCGCCGACGCGAGCTTCTCCTTCACCACGAGGGCGCCATGACCGGTCGCTCGCTTCGCCTCCTGGTCGCGGCGGCGTGCGCCGCCGCGGGCGTCACGCTGCTCGCCCCGCCGCCCACCGCGCGCGCCCAGACCCTCACCACCGGCGCGATCGGCGGCGCGGTCACCGACGCGGCGACCGGCGAGCCGCTCGCCGGCGTCACGGTGATCGTCGGCTCGCCCGCGCTGCAGGGCGAGCAGGTCGCGATCACCGACGAGGACGGCCGCTACAAGCTGACCTCGCTGCCGCCCGGCGACTACGTCGTGACGTTCGTCTACGCCGAGCTGACCGTGCGCCGCCCGGTCACCGTGTCCGTGCACCGGACGGCCGCGGCGTTCGTCGCGCTCGACACCGCCCAGGCGGTCGGCGAGGTGATCACGATCGAGTCGCGCCCGCCGGCGATCGACCCGAGCTCGACCACCCAGGGCGTCACGCTCGACGCCAGCTACACCCGCCACCTGCCGGTCGGACGCAGCTACGACGAGCTTCAGACCGCCACCGCCGGCGCCTCGGCCGACGACGCCGGCGTGTCGTTCTCGGGCTCCAGCTCGCTCGAGAACCAGTACGTCGTCGACGGGCTCAACACCACGACCTTGCTGTACGGCCAGGTCGGCTCGCCCGTCGTCAACGAGTTCGTCGCCGAGACCGAGATCATCACCGGCGGCTACAACGCCGAGCATGGGCGGTCGACTGGCGGCGTGATCAACGTCGTGACCAAGTCTGGCAGCAACACGCTGCGCGGCAGCGTGTTCGGCTACGTCAGCCCGGGCGCGACGACCGCGGGCGCGCGCCGGATCGCCAGCCAGACCGCGTCGATCGACGCGGAGACCGAGCAGATCGTCGACGCCGACGTCGGCGTCGAGCTCGGCGGGCCGATCGTGCGCGACCGGCTGTGGTTCTACGTCGGCGTCGCGCCGGCGTGGAGCCGCGAGCACCAGGACCGCGTCACCAAGCGCCGGGTCGACGTCGGGGGCGACGGCGTGCCGGACGTCGATCCGGCCACCGGGTTCCTGGTGTTCGAGGAGCTCGACCGCCAGCGCCGCCGCGTCCGCGACACGCGCGTGCCGTTCGTCGCCAAGCTCAACGGCGCGGTCACCCCCGCGCACCAGGGCCAGCTCAGCGTGTCCGGCTCGACGGCGCGGGGCAACGAGCTGGGCGTGAACGGCCTGCCCGAGGCGACGCACCTCGACTACGACGCGCTCACCACCGATCTAGTCGGCCGGTGGACGTCGAAGCTCGGCGACGGCGCGACCGAGCTCGAGGCCGTCGCGGGCTGGCACCGGTCGAGCTACGCCCAGGCGCCGCGGTTCGGCGGCGCCGCCGCGGTGCCGCGCCAGAACCTCTACTACGGCGACCTCGGGACCTGGGGCACGCTCGGTGGCGAGTCGGCGGCGACGGTCGCCGGTTGCACCGACGGCGGGCCCGGCGATCCGTACCCCGAGATCCGCAACTGCCCCGACGAGGGCGAGAGCTACGCGATCGGCGGCCCCGGCGCGCTCGCCGACGCGACCGAGGAGCGCCGCGTCGGCCGGCTCGGCGTCACCCAGCGCGTGCGCGCCGCCGGCCACCACGAGCTCAAGGCCGGCGTCGACGTCGAGGACAACGTCCTGCGCCAGCGCCGCCAGTACTCCGGCGACATGTACTTCGACGTCATGCTGCCGACCGACTGGAGCGGCGGCGAGACCTACGTCTACCGCTACGTGCGGCTGGCGTCGGAGGGCAACCCCGAGGGCTTCGCCGGGCGGTGCCCCGACTCCGATCAAGGGCTGGAGCTGCCGTGCGAGTACCTCGGGCCGACCGACGTCGTCGGCGAGACGTTCAACTGGGCCGCCTACCTGCGCGACTCGTGGCAGGTGCTGCCCAACCTCACGGTCAACCTCGGGCTGCGCTACGAGGAGCAACGGCTGCGTTACGCCCGCAGCCTGCAGGGCACGGTGGACCCGCTGACCGGCGAGCACCGCGGCAAGGACGCGATGGTGCTCGACGGGATGTGGGCGCCGCGGATCGGGGTCGTCTACGACTGGACGCGCCAGGGCCGCGGCAAGCTCTACGGCCACTGGGGCCGCTACTACGAGTCGGTGCCGATGAGCCTCAACAGCGTCAACTTCGGCGGCGAGATCACCTACCGCGGGATCTACGAGATGGGGCAGTGCGGGATGCCGGTGGACGGCGTCGGCGGTCCGGACGGGCCGAGCTGCCTCGATGGCGGCGAGGACCCGTCGCTGGCGTCCAACGTCTACGGCACCGGCGTGCTGGTCGCGCCGGGCGTGCGCGCGCAGTACCTCGACGAGGCGATCCTCGGGGTCGAGGTCGCGCTGACCGACGACACGCGGCTCGGCGTCGCGCTCCACGATCGCCGGCTCGGTCGGGTGCTGGAGGACGTCTCGCCCGATCACACCGAGACGTACATCCTGGCCAACCCGGGCGAGTTCCCTGACGAGGAGGCCGACGCGCTGCGCGCCCAGATCGACGCGACGACCGATCCGGCCGAGCGCGAGCGCCTCGCCCACCTGCTCGAGGTCTACGAGGGCATCCGCGGGTTCGACCGGCCGACCCGCGTCTACAACGCGCTCGCGCTGACGCTGTCGCGCCGGCTGTCCCACCGGCTGTTCGTCCAGGGCTCGTACACGTACGCGCGGACCCGTGGCAACTTCCCCGGGCTGTACTCGCCCGACTCCGGCGCGATCATGCCGAACATCACCGCGCAGTACGATCTGTACGAGCTGCTCGGCAACCGCGAGGGGCCGCTGCCGGTGGATCGCCCGCACGATCTCAAGATCGACGCCTATTACACGCTGACCCCGGGCGCGCGCACCGCGGTGACGGTGGGTGGGAGGGCGCGCCTGGCCTCGGGCACCCCGGTCGACGCGCTCGGCTCGAACTCGATGTACGGGTTCGACGAGTCGTTCGTGCTGCCGCGCGGCGCGATCGGCCGGACCGAGGTCGACGCCGGGCTCGACGTCCACCTCGCGCTGGCCCGTGACCTCGGCGGCGGTCGGACGCTCGAGGTGTTCACCGACGTGTTCAACCTGCTCGATCGCCAGGCGGCGATCTACCTCGACGAGACGTACACCCGCGACAACGTCAACCCGGTCCTCGGCGGCGACGGCGAGGATCTGGTGTTCGCCAAGGCGACCGACTGGGACGGCCTCGAGCCGGACGACCCGATGTCGCCGACCCGCAACCGCAACTTCCGCAACGCCGAGGTCCGCAACCCACCGCTGATGGCGCGGTTCGGGGCGCGGCTGACGTTCTAGCTCGCGAGAGGTCTGAGGGGTGTCGACGTGGAGGTGGACGTCGACGTGGACGTGGAGTTGGTCGTGGTCGTCGTCGTGGTCGTGGTCGTGGTCGTGGACCGTGACGGCGACGGCGACGTGGAGGTGGACGGCGCCGTTGACGATCTGCTCGTCTTCGTCGTCGCCCGAGATCCGCTCGTCCTGAGCAGCGCCGAGCGCCAGCGAGGCGCGTGTCGAAGGACGGTGACAGTCCTGGCTCGCGAGCCACGCATCATCGACTGTCAGCGTCCTTCGACACGG
>WYBA01000405.1 GCA_011526095.1 Myxococcales bacterium
GCCCGGGGCGGGCGCGCCCGTCGAGCAGCGCGTCGACGCGGCGGCCGAGCAGCGCGGGGTGCGCGGCGAGCGCCAGCGCCGCGCGCGGCGCGGTGGCGCGGGCGCGGACGAGGCGGACCAGCATGCGCGCGTACTCGGGCGCGGCGAGCGGGCCGTGCGCGACGGCCCACGCGTCGCACGCCTGCTCGCGCGCGGCGTCGATGCGGCGGTTGATCCACCGCACGAGCGGGAAGAAGAACAGGGCGCAGCCGGCCGCGAGCTGGACCAGCCGCAGCCACGCGTCGCGGCGGCGGAGGTGCGCCAGCTCGTGGCTGACCGCGGCGCCGAGATCCGCGCCGGCGCCGAGCAGGCTCGCCGGCAGCACCAGCGCCGGGCGGCGTAGCCCGACGACCCACGGCACGACGCCGGCGGGATCGACGACGACCTCGGGAGCGCGGCGCAGCCCGAGCCGGCGCGCGGCGGCGGCGACCAGCGCGATCACCTCGGTGGGCGCGGCGTGCCCGGCCGCGGCCCGGGCGCGCAGCGCGCGCTGCTCGCCGACCCGTCGCGCCACCAGCGTCGCCGCGCCGACCAGCCACAGCGCGGCGGCGGCGAGCGCGAGCACACCCCATGCGTCGAGGCCGGCGGGCGCCGCGACGGGCGCCGGCGCCGGCGCCGGCAGCGCGGTCACCGGCAGCGCCGGGAGCGCCGCCATCAGCGAGGCGTCCGCGCCGAGCACGCGCTCGACGCCGGACGAGACCGACCACGACAGCGCGGGGCCGACCGGGACGAGGAACTTGAGCAGCACCACGATCCACACCGCGGCGATCACCGCCGGGCGGGCGCGGCGCAGCACCGTGCGCGACAGGACCCAGGCGATCGCGGCGAGCACGGTGCCGTGCAGGAGGACCTCGCCGACGGCGTGCCACGCGCCGATCGCGGCGTTGCCGAGCGCGGTCACGCCACGCCTCCCCGCCCCGGGGCACCGGCGCCGCCGCCGTCGTCCACCGGGGACGCGGCGGCGCCCTCGTGACCGTCATCCTCTTGCGCTGGCGACGCGGCGTCGGCCGCGATCCGATCGTCGATCCGCTTCTCGATCTTCTGCAGCTCGTCGAGCGACAGCGCCTCGTCCTCGACCAGGCGGAGCACCAGCGCGTCGGCGTCGCCGTCGAACACGTCGGCGACGAACGCACGCAGCCGCTCGCGCAGCACCGACTCGCGCCGCTGGGCCGCCTTGTAGACGAACGGCTCGCGCGCGCGGTCGACCGAGACCGCGTTCTTCTGGGCGAGCCGGCCGAGCAGCGTCATCACGGTGGTGTACGCCAGCTCCGTCTCGTAGCGCCGCGACAGCTCGGCCCGGACCTCGGCCACGGTGGCGCGCCGCAGGTGCCACAGCACCTTCAGCACGTTGAACTCGGCGGGAGTGAGGTCGGGGCAGCGGGTCACGACAGCGCTCGTTTGATTACTACGCGCGTAGTAAACAGGGCAAGCCCAATTCGCCACAGAGGTGCATCTGCGGGGTCCAGACCGCGGCGCACGTCACGCGCATTCCCCCCGGAGCGGCAAAAACCTGCCCGTGGCGACGATCCGCCTACATCGGCCCGGGGCTAGCCTGGTCTCCGCCGCGATGAGGATCACGCACCTGACCTTCACCGCCATGGCCGGCCTCGTCGCGCTCGTCGCGGCGTGCAGCGGCGACCCGGCGCCCGTTCAGGCGCCCGTCCCCGCCCCGGTCGCGCCCGCGATCGCGCCGGTGCCGATCGCCCTGCCCGCGCCGCCGGCCGAGCCCGAGGTCGAGGTCGCCCCGGAGCTGCTCGGCACGTTCCGCATGACGCGCTACTACGTCGCCCAGGAGAGCGACTACCGGCGCCCGGCCCCCGCCGTCGCGGCGGCGCCGGAGGCCGCCCCGGCGGACGCCGACGGCGGTGGCGGCGGCGAGGTCGTGCTCGCCTCGGCGGTCGCCGCGCCCGCGCCGGTGCCGGGCGTCACCATCTACGACGACCGCGGGTGCCGCGCGATCGCCACGCTGTCGCCGCGGTTCTACGAGGTGCTCGACGTCCAGGGCACCGGCAAGCTGCGCGACGGCCGCGTCGTCAACGTGTCGGAGCCGTGCCGGTGCGGGACCTCGCCGTGCTACCGCGTGATGCCGTCGTCCGAGCCGTGGGGCCGCGGCGCGACCTCGCGCCCGCTCCAGCCGTTCCGGACGATCGCGGTCGACCCGAAAGTGATCCCGCTGGGCAGCCTGGTGTACATCGCGGAGCTCGACGGCATCACGATGCCCGGGCACGCGCCGTGGGGCGGCTTCGTCCACGACGGCTGCGTGATCGCGCTCGACGTCGGCGGCGGCATCAAGGGCATGGAGATCGACTTCTTCGTCGGCCGGTTCGGCTTCAAGAAGGTGCTGGACGCCCAGCGCCGGATGAAGAAGGTGACGGCCTACGACGGGGCGCGCCGGTGCCAGGTGAAGGGCCCCCACGTCGCCCGCCGCGCCGGAATCTGACGTGCGCGCCACCGCTTGACGCGCGGCGCCGCGCGGCCACACTGGTGCCCACCGTGACGTCCCGCCGGTCCGCGTTCGCCCTCGCCGCCACCGCCGCCGTCGCGGCCCTGCTCGCGCCCGCCGTGGCGGCCGCGGAGCCGCTCGCGGGCTCGGTGCTCGACGGCGTCACGTTCGAGCCGATCAAGGGCGCCGTGCTCGTCGCGCCCGACGGCACCACCGTCAAGACCGACCGGGTCGGCGCGTTCCGCTTCGACGACCTGCCGGCCGGCCCGCTCGAGCTCGCGGTGTCGGCGCCGGGCTACGAGGACCTGGTCGAGTCGCTCGAGCTGATCGACGGCGGCATCGACGGCTACATCATCGTGCTGTTCGAGCCGGGCGCGGTCGGCGAGCTGATCGAGATCGAGGAGGAGGCGCCGGTGCCGCCGGCGCCGGGCCGCCAGAACCTCGGCCGCAAGGAGCTGACGCGCATCCCCGGCGCGCGCGGCGACGCGCTCACCGCGATCCGCAACCTGCCCGGCGTCGGCCAGGCGCTCGCCGCCGGCAACGGCCCCGGCCAGCTCGTGATCCGCGGCTCGGCGCCGGAGGACTCCAAGATCACGATCGACGGGATCGAGATCCCGATCCTCTATCACTTCTTCGGCTTCACCTCGGTGCTGCCGTCGGAGTTCATCGAGAACATCGAGTACCTGCCCGGCGGGTTCGGCGCCGAGGACGGCCGCTCGACCGGCGGCGTGATCAACGTGACGACCCGCGCGGAGGCGGTGAGCAAGGCCGAGGGCCACGCCGAGCTGTCGATGATCGACGTCGCGGGGTTCTTCCAGACGCCGCTGTCGAAGCGCCACGGCGTCCAGCTCACCGGCGCGCTGCGGCGCTCGACGATCGACCTGATCCTGCCGGTCGTGATCCCCGACTCGGCCAACCTGTCGTTCACGACCGCGCCGCAGTACTACGACGGCCAGCTCCGGGTCGACTGGCGGGCGCGCGAGAGCGACAAGGTCAGCGTGCTGCTGATGGGCAGCTTCGACCTGTTGACCCTGCTCAACGACAACCTCGACCCCAACGAGCCCGACTTCCGCGGCGAGTTCGACAACGAGACGTCGTTCACGCGCCTGATCGGCCAGTGGCTCCACGCCGAGGATGGCCTCGACAACCGCCTGGTGATCTCCGGCGGCACCGCCGGGTTCCGCGTCGAGATCGGCGCCGATCGCTACCTGCGGGCGGACCGCACGACGGCCGAGCTCCGCGACGACCTCGGCTACAAGGTCAGCGACCGGCTCAAGCTGCGCGCGGGCGCCGAGGCGCGCTACGACCAGCGCGAGCTCGACGTCCGGTTCCCGCAGGCGCCGCAGGAGGGCCAGCCGCCGCCCAGCAACTTCTCGATGCTGCCGCTGGCCGAGTACCAGGACTCGGTGCCGAACCACATGTACGGCGCGTACGCGGCGGCGGACTTCAAGCCGGTGCCGGCGACGATGATCACCTCGGGCCTGCGCGTCGACCACTACGACTTCACGGGCGAGACGACGCTGGGCCCGCGGCTGCAGGTCAGCCACGAGCTGGACAAGGCGTGGACGTTGCGGCTGGCGATGGGCGCGTACAGCCGCGGCCTCGAGTTCGCCGAGAGCATCGACCCGGACCTGCGGCCCGAGACCGCGTTCCAGTACGTCGCCGGCGCCAAGTACGAGATCGCCGACGGCATCACCGCGGAGGCCTCGGTGTTCTACACCGACCGCCGCGACCTCATCACGATCGACCCGCTCAAGGCCAAGATCGACCCGCTGCGCTCGTACGTCAACCGCGGCAACGGGCGGTCGTTCGGCGCCGAGGCGATCGTCCGCGCCAAGCTCGACGACTTCTTCGGCTGGCTGACCTACAGCGTGTCGCGCTCGGACCGGATCGACGGCCCCCTGTCGGAGCGCCGGCTGTTCGACTTCGACCAGACCCACAACCTCGTCGCGGTCGGCAGCTACACCCTCGGCAAGTGGCAGTTCGGGGCGCGCTTCCAGTACGCCACCGGCCAGCCGTGGACCCCGGTGGTCGGCTCGCGCTACCTCACGGACCTCAACGCGTTCGTGCCGGTCTACGGCGAGGTCAACACCTCGCGGCTCGAGGCCGCCCACCAGCTCGACGTCCGGATCGACCGCAAGTGGAAGTTCCACAGCTGGTCGCTGTCGGCCTACCTCGACGTCACCAACGTCTACGCCCACGCCCGCGTCCTCGGCTACCAGTACAACTACGACTTCACCCAGACCGAGCCGATCACCGACCTGCCGATCGTCCCGGCGCTCGGCGTCCGCGGCGAGATGTGATGGGACCTCTGGGCGGGGTGGGTCCCGACGAGCTCTGCTCGTCGGGCGGGGCGGCGAGCCCCGCCTGTTAGAACCACGCCGCGCGGGCGCGCTGGTAGCGGCGCGCCTTGCGGTAGGCGACCTCGTTGGCGAGGCGCTGGCCGGGTAGCACCGCCGGCGACGTGCGCACCACCTCGCGCAGCAGCGCGTCGAACCGCGCCGCGTCGCGCGTCGTCACCGCCCAGATCCGGGCCTCCATCACCGCGGGCAACAGCAGCGCGCCGTCGGTGACCGCGCGCGCGCGCGCGAAGTGCCGAGCGCCGCGCGCCGGATCGCCGCCGACCGCGGCCGAGCGCGACGACCACAGGATCCCCAGCAGCATCTCGGCCTGGCCGAGCGCGTGATCCGGGTCGAGCTCGATCACGCGCTCGAGGATCGCGCGCAGCCGCGGCTCGAGCGCGACGACGCGCAGATCACCGGGGTCGAGCCCGAGGATCGACGCGCCGGCGAGCGCGAGCCAGTAGAGCGAGGGCGCGTCGGCCCGGGTCGCGCCGGCCAGCCGCGCCGCCGCGTCCGCCGCCGGCGCCTCGAGCAGGCCGTCGCCGCGCGCGCCGAGCAAGTGCACCGCCCACGCCGCGCACCGCGCCAGGCTCGCGCGCGCGTGCGCGCGCAGCGCCTCGGCCTCGCCCGCCGGATCGCCGGCGAGGTCGGCCTCCTCCCACGCGTCCGCGACCAGCCCGCCGTAGCCGCAGCTGGCCTCGGCCAGGGTGGCTGCCAGCCGGCGATCGCCGGTGATCAACCAGAACCCCTCGAGCTGCTTGATCCCCGCGGGCGCGGCGCGCAGGACCAGCTCGACGTCGGACTCCTCGGCCATCGCCGGCGCGGTGCGAGCGAGCAGCGACACCGTCTGCCGCGCGGCGAGATCCGCCGCCGAGCACCCCAGAACGGTCCCGAGCGCCACGAGGACCATAATGATTCCCGACCGATGACAGATGGTGCGCGGATTTGCCGCACCGTAACCCGGCGGCCGGAGCCAGCGTCGTAGTCTCCGCACGTGGAGGACACCCTGGACAGCTACGACGTCGTGCTCGTGGGCGGCGGCCTGCAGAGCGGGCTCGTCGCGCTCGCGACCCGTGCGCGCCACCCCGGCGCCCGGATCGCGGTCGTCGAGCGCGGCGCGGCGCTGGGCGGTAACCACACCTGGTGCTTCCACGACGGCGACCTTAGCCCGGACGCGCGCGCGTGGATCGATCCGCTGGTCGCGCACCGCTGGGACGATCACGAGGTCGCGTTCCCCTCGCACCGCCGCGTGATCGCCGCCGGCTACGCGTGCGTGACGTCGGACCGGCTGGCCGAGCGCGTCGCCGCCGCGCTCGCCGCGCCCGGCTCGGCGCTGCTCACCTCCACCACCGCGACGCGGATCGACGCGCGCCGGGTCGAGGTCACGGGCCCCGCGGGTGCGCGCGTGCTGCGCGGCGCGCTCGTCGTCGACGCGCGCGGCCCCGACGCCACCGCGGCGCCGCGCGGCGGGTTCCAGAAGTTCGTCGGCGTCGAGCTGCGCACCACGCGCCCGCACGGCGTCACCCGCCCGATGATCATGGACGCGACGGTGGCGCAGGAGGACGGGTTCCGCTTCGTCTACGTGCTGCCGCTCGCGCCCGACCGGCTGCTCGTCGAGGACACGGTCTACGCCGACACGCCCTACCTCGACGTCGCCGCGCTGCGCGACCGCGCCCTCGCCTACGCCGCCGCGCACGGCTGGACCGCGGCGGAGCCAGCCGAGATCGTCCGGGAGGAGCACGGCGTGCTGCCGCTGCCGTTCGACCTCGACGTCGCGGTGCCCGGCCCGGGCGACGACGCCGGCCCGCTCGTCGCCGGGATGCAGGGCGGCTGGTTCCACCCGGTCACCGGCTACTCGTTCCCGATCGCCGCGCGCCTCGCCCAGCTGATCGCGCGCTCCGCGCCGGTCGCGCCGGACGGTCCGCCGCTGTTCGGCGGCGCGCTCGCCGCCCACGCCCGCGCGCACCGCAAGCAGCTCGCGTTCGCGCTGCGCCTCAACTGGATGCTGTTCCGCTGGTTCCCCCCGGACCAGCGGGTCCACGTGCTCGAGCGGTTCTACCGCCTGCCCGAGCCGGTGATCCGGCGGTTCTACGCGCTCGAGCTGCGCGGCCGCGACATCGCCCGGATCCTCGTCGGTCGTCCGCCGCGCGGCCTGTCGTGGCGCGCCGCACTCTCGCCGCAGGAGGCCTCGTGACGCTACCGCTCCCGACCGCGCCACAGCACACCGCCCTGGCCCGCGCCCTCGACCACGACGTCGCCGACGACGCGCTCGGCCTGCCCGACGACGTCCCCGACGCGATCTGGCAGCGCGCGCTGCTCGGCCCGGCGCAGGAGTTCCTGCGCCGCCCCGGCAAGGCGCTGCGCGCCCGGCTCGTCGAGCTCGGCTGGGAGCTCGGCGGCGGCGCGCCCGGCGCGGTGCCGGCGTCGCTGCCCTCGGTCGTCGAGGCGCTCCACGCCGGCTCGCTGATCGTCGACGACGTCCAGGACGACTCGGACGAGCGGCGCGGCGCGCCCGCGCTCCACCGGCTGGTCGGCGTCGCGCGCGCGATCAACACCGGCAACTGGATGTACTTCTGGGCGCTCGACCGGCTCGGACGCGATCTCACCGGCGCGGCCCACGCCGCCGCGCTGCGCGCCGCGGTCGACACGCTGATGGCGTGCCACCACGGCCAGGCGCTCGATCTGTCGGTGCGCGTCACCGACCTGCCGCAGGCCGACGTGCCCGCGGTCGTCGCCGCGACGACGCGGCTCAAGACCGGCGCGCTGATGGGGTTCGCCGCGCGCCTGGGCGCGCTCGGCGCCGGCGCCGACGAGGCGCGCACCGCCGCGATCGCCGCGCTCGGCGAGGCGGCGGGCGTCGGGCTGCAGATGCTCGACGATCTCGGCTCGATCTGCGCGCGCGACCGCGCCGACAAGGGCCGCGAGGATCTGCGCGCCGGGCGGCCGACGTGGCCGTGGGCGTGGCTGGCGGAGGCGCGCGACGAGGTCGCGTGGGCGCGGCTGGCCTTGCGCGCGCGCCACGCCCCCGAGTCCGGCGACGCCGAGCTCGACGCGCTGGCGGACGCGCTGCGCCGCGAGATCGAGCCGCGGGGGCGCGACGCGGTGCGCTCGCGCCTGGGCAACGCGATGACCGACGCACGCGCGGCGCTGGGCGAGCACCCGGCGCTCGACGAGATGGCCGCGGCCCTGGGCCGCATGGAGCAGAGCTATGGGTGATCACGTCCAGTCTCCGCGCGGCCGCCGCGCCGCCGTCATCGGCTCCGGGTTCGGCGGCCTCGCCGCGGCGATCCGGCTGCGCACCGCCGGGTTCGAGGTCACGATGTTCGAGGCGCTCGACCAGCCGGGCGGCCGCGCCTACGTGTGGCAGGACGGCGGCCACACGTTCGACGCCGGCCCGACGGTGATCACCGCGCCGCACTGCCTCGAGGAGCTGTTCACCGAGGCCGGCCGGCGGATGAGCGACTACGTCGACCTCGTCCCGGTGACGCCGTTCTACCGCCTGGTGTGGACCGCCGACGGCGACACGCTCGACTACGACGGCGACCTCGAGGCGCGGATCGCGCAGCGCAACCCCGGCGACCTCGAGGGCTACCGCAAGTTCGTCGCCTACGCCCGCCAGGTGTTCGACGCCGGCTACCAGGGCCTGGCGTCGACGCCGTTCCTGCGGTTCTCCGACATGATCCGCGTCGCGCCGCAGCTGGCACGGCTGCGCGCCGACCGCCCCGTCTACAAGACGGTCGCGAAGTACGTCAAGGACGAGCACCTGCGCGAGGCGCTGTCGTTCCACTCGCTGCTCGTCGGCGGCAACCCGTACGAGACGTCGTCCATCTACACGCTGATCCACCACCTCGAGAAGACGTGGGGCGTGTTCTTCCCGCGCGGCGGCACCGGCGCGCTGGTGCGCGGTCTGGTGCGGCTGTTCGAGGAGCTCGGCGGCGAGGTGCGGCTGTCCGCCCCGGTGCGCGGGATCCGGGTCGACACCACCGGCCCGCACGCCCGCCACCTCGTCACGACCGACGCGCGCGCCGACGAAGCGTTCGACCTGGTCGTGTCCAACGCCGACATCCACCACACCTACGCCCGGCTCTACGGCGGCAACGCGGCGGCGGCGAAGAAGACCCGCAAGCTCGAGCGCCAGGACTGGTCGATGTCGCTGTTCGTCCTGTACTTCGGGACCGACCGCGACTACGCCGGCGACGTCGCCCACCACACCGTCGTGTTCGGGCCGCGCTACCGCGGCCTGCTCGACGACATCTTCAACCCGAAGCAGCCGAAGATCGCGGACGACTTCAGCCTGTACCTCCACGCGCCGCACCTCACCGACCCGTCGCTGGCGCCGCCGGGCGGCGGCACGTTCTACGTGCTGTCGCCGGTGCCGCACCTGGGCAAGGCGCCGCTCGACTGGGACGCGATGGCGACGGGCTACGGCGACCGCATCCTCGAGGCGCTCGAGCAGGTGCTGCCGGACCTGCGCAAGCACGTCACCGTCCGCCGCCACGTCACGCCGGCGTACTTCCGCGACACGCTGAACAGCCACGTCGGCGCGGCGTTCTCGGTCGCGCCGCGGCTGACCCAGAGCGCGTACTTCCGCCCGCACAACAAGGACGCGCGGATCCCCGGGCTCTACCTCGTCGGCGCGGGCACCCACCCGGGCGCGGGCGTGCCGGGCGTGATCAACGGCGCCAAGGCCACGATGAAGGCGATCGCGGCGGACTACGGGTTCGCGCTGTCGGCCGCCGGCGAGCCCGCGGCGCTGCTGCCCGCGCCCCTGGGCGCGGCGAGCGAGGCGCACGGGTGAGCGCGTTGGCGTCCCCCACGGGCACCGCGCTGGTCGTGCGCGACGCCGAGGCGATCGCGCAGGCACGGCGCGCGATCGCCGTCGGCAGCAAGAGCTTCGCGCTGGCGTCGCGCGTGCTGCCCCGCGGCTGCCGCGACGAGGTCGCGGTGCTCTACGCGTGGTGCCGCCGCGCCGACGACGCGGTCGACGAGGTGCCGCCGGCCGACCAGCCGGCCGCGCTCGCGCGGCTGCGCCGCGAGCTCGACGACGTCTACGCCGGGACGCCCCCGGCCGACGACGTCGTGCTGCGGGCGTTCGCCGCGGTCGTGCGCGCGCGCGCGATCCCGCGGCGCTACCCCGAGGCGCTGCTCGACGGCATGGCGATGGACGTCACCGGCACGCGCTACGCGACGATCGCCGACCTGATCGGCTACTGCTGGAACGTCGCCAGCGTCGTCGGTCTGATGATGTCGCACGTCATGGGCGTGCGCGACGACGCCGCGCTGCGCCGTGCGGCGCACCTCGGCATGGCGATGCAGCTCACCAACGTGTGCCGCGACGTCGCCGAGGACTGGGCGCGCGGCCGGCTCTACGTCCCCGACGAGGTGCTGGCGCGCCACGGCGCGGCCGGCCTGCACGCGCGCCTCGGCGGCCCGCTGCCGGCGGACGCGGTGCCGGCGCTCGCCGGCGCGGTGCGCGAGCTGCTGGCGCTCGCCGATCGCTACTACGCCTCGGGCGACCGCGGCCTGTCGGCGCTGCCGTGGCGCGGCGCCCTCGCCGTCCGCGCCGCGCGCCGGGTCTACGCGGCGATCGGCGGGCGGATCGCGGCGCAGCGCCACGACGTCACCGCCGGCCGGGCGATCACCTCGACCGCCCGCAAGCTGTGGCTGCTCGCCGGCGCCTGCGTGCTTGCGCTGGGCGAGCTGCCCGGGCGAGCATGGCGCCGCCTGCGTGGGCTCCCCGGACCGCGCGTCCCCACCACCACCCTGGAGCTGGCCGATGTCGCTGGCGTCTGAAGTCCCTTCCCGCTCCGCGTTCCGGGTCTACGTCGGCCGGATCTCCGAGTTCGACCGCACCGACTGGCTCGTCTACCTCGTGTGGGTCGGGATGATGCTCGGCCTGGTCGCGTCGACCGGCGGGTTCCTCGCGCTCGGCCACGCCGCCGGGGTGCGCTACCCGGGCGAGGCGTGGATGGTCCCGGCCGGCGCGCTGATCTTCTCGATCGCGATCTCGATCGACACGATCGGCCACCGCACGATCTACAAGGAGGCGCTGCGCGGCGGCGAGGCGCTGGTCCATCACATCACGATCGCCAACGGCGTCGGCAGCTGCGTGCTGCTGGTGCTGGCGTACGAGTACCCGTCGCTGTGGATCCCGGCGATGGTGCTGACGGTGATGTCGTTCGTCTACAGCCTCGTCGACGAGGTGTTCCACTGGCGGCGCTACGTCACCGAGAAGTCCGACGTCGTCGAGATGTGGAGCCACGTCGGGATCTTCGTCGGGCACGGCATCATGATGATCGGCTGGTGGGCGTTCTTCTTCCGCGGGTACCCCGGGGTGAAGGAGACGCTGGCGGCGCTCGGGGGCTCGTGACCGACGTGACGGTCGGGCTGGCGATCGAGCTGGCGTGCGTCGCGATCATGGCGGCGGGCGCGGTGGCGTGGACGGTGCGGCTGCGCGCCCTGCTCGGCCGCGCGCCGGCGCCGGCGCAGCCGGGCGCGCGCGTCTCGATCATCGTGCCGGCGCGCGACGAGGAGGCGAACCTGCCGGCGCTGCTGGCGTCGCTGCGCGCGCTCGAGCCGCCCGCGCACGAGATCATCGTCGTCGACGATCACTCGACCGACGCCACCGGCGCGATCGCGCGCGCCGCGGGCGTGACCGTGGTCGTGCCGCCGCCGCTGCCGACCGGGCCGACGGGCCCGACGGTGATGGGCAAGCCGTGGGCGTGCCACGCCGGCGCCCAGGTCGCGACCGCCGACCTCTTGCTGTTCACCGACGCCGACACCACGCACGCGCCGGACTCGGTCGCGCGCGCGGTCGGGGCGCTGCGCGCCCACGACGCGGACCTCCTGTCCGTGGTGCCGACCCACCGCATCGTCGCCGCGTGGGAGCGGCTCCAGGGCGCGTTCCACCTGCTGCTGCTGGTCGCCGCCGCCGCCGGCGCGAAGGCCACGCGCGGCGAGCGGCGGTTCAGCATCGGGCAGTACCTGCTGTTCACCCGCGCCGCGTACGAGCGGATCGGCGGGCACCTCGCGATCACCGGGCGGGTCGCCGAGGACCTCGCGCTCGCCGGCAAGGTCGCCGACGCCGGGCTGCGCGTCACCACGGTCCACGCGCCGGGCCTGTACCACGTGCGGATGTACCCCCAGGGCGTCGCCGCGTTCGTCCGCGGCTGGCGTCGCAGCTTCCGCGAGGGCATGGCGGCGGCGGGCTCGGCGGGCGTCGGCGAGACGATCGCCGTCGTCGGCTGGCTGCTCGGCCTGCCGCTGTTCACGGCGCTCCACGCGCTCGGCGGGGACGCGACGCTGGCCGCGGGCTACGGCGCGGCGTGGGCCGTGACCACGATCGAGGTGGCGCGACGCCAGCGCGCGATCGGCGCGCTCGGGGCGGCGAGCGCCCTGCTCTACCCGGTCGCCGTGCTGGCGTTCCTCGGGATCTCGACGCTCGCGACGATCGATCGGGCGCGCAAGGCGCCGGTGACGTGGCGCGGCCGGACCGTGCCGGTGGAGCGGACATGAGGAAGCTGGTGCTCGCGCTCGGGCTGGCGCTCGCCCACGGCGGGTGCGGCGCGGCCGCGTCTCCGTCTCCGTCTCCGTCTCCGTCTCCGTCTCCGTCTCCGTCTCCGTCTCCGTCTCTGTCTCCGTCTGGCGACTCCGACCCCGCCCTCGCCGCGGTCGAGGTCCTCGAGCTGACGACCCAGCCTGCCCTGCTGCTCCGCGTCCGCGCCCCCGCCGACCAGCTCGAGGCGCGCATGCACGAGGCGATGTTCGCGCTGCTCGCCGCCGCCGGCCGCGACCTCGCCGGCCCGCCGTTCGCGCGCCTCGTCCCCGACGCGCCCGCCGATGGAACGATCACCCTCGACGCCGGCGTGCCGACGATCAAGCCCCTGACCGCGCCCGGCGGCGACATCGTCGTCGGCGAGCTCCCCGCCGGCCCCGCCGCCGCGCTGCTCGTCGTCGGGCCGCTCACCGAGCTGCCCGCCGCGCACGCGACGCTGCAGCGGTGGCTGACGGCGAACGGGCGCGCGGCCGCGGGCCCGGGGTGGCAGGTGTTCCTCACCAACCCGATCACCGAGCCCGACCCCGCCAAGCAGCAGACGAAGGTGTTCGTCCCGCTCGCCCCGCTCGCGGCCACCGAGGCGTCGCCGTGACCACCACCACCGCGCTCGCGCCCGCGCCGCCGCACCGCGCGCGCCTGCTGTACAGCCCGCGCGCGTGGCGCCAGTGGTTCCGGTTCAAGAGCGACGCGATCCGCGCCCGCCACGCCGAGCACAACCTCGCGACGATCATCGATCACGTCCCGCGCGGCGCCCGCGTGCTCGACGTCGGCGCCGGCGACGGCCGGCTCGCCGCGCTGCTGCGCGATCGCCACGGCTGCGACGTCCACGCGGTCGACGTCACCGACGACTGCCAGACCGACGTGCGGTTCAGCCGCTACGACGGCCGCACGCTGCCCGTGCCGGACGGCTCGCAGGACGTCGTGCTGCTGATGTACGTGCTCCACCACGCCGCCGACGACGCGGCCGTCCTCGCCGAGGCGCGCCGCGTGCTCGCGCCCGGCGGCGTGCTGATCGTCGCCGAGGATCAGGTCGAGACCCGCCGCCAGCGCGCGGTCACGATCGGCTTCCACGTGTGGCTGTGGACGTTCACGCGGATGGGCTGGGCTGGCGAGTTCCGCCCCGCCGACGCCTGGCGCGCGCGCCTCGCCGCCGCCGGCCTCGCCCCGGAGCACACGATCGACCTCGGCGCTCAGGGCCGGCTGTGGCCGCGCAACATCCTGTTCACGGCGCGCGCGCCCCGCGCGAGCTGACGCCCGCACCACCCGACCGGCCGCTCGATCCGGCAGAACGACGCGTAGGCGACCCCGAGCAGCGGGTACGGAAACGCGATGTGCATCAGCGCGAGCACGCCGGCATGGAACCCCCAGGCCAGCGCGCACCACGCCGCCGCGATCCGGCGGTGGACCAGCGCCAGCGGCGCGCCGAGCTCGACCACCATCGTCAGCGCCGCGAGCGCGGTGAACACCCACGGCGCGCCGAGCAGCGGCGTCGCCAGCGCCGACGGCGACAGGCCGTAGACGACGCGCCGCAGGTTGTCGTAGGCGATCTGATCGCGCAGCTGCGCGCCGTCGATCCAGTCGACGCCGGCGAGCCGGAGCTTGGCGACGCCGGCGAGCACGTAGGTCACGGCGGTCACCGCGCAGATCGCGCGGATCGCCCAGCCGTGGCGACCGTCGGCGTGCCCCTCGGGCGGCGGCGGCGCGACGCCGCGCCGGCCGCGGCGCCAGGCGTCGATCGACCACGCATCGGCCGCCGGCGCGCACGCCAGGATCGCGACGTGGATCACCGGCAGGTTCTCGGTGTGGAACACCATCCCCCAGCAGTTGCGATACGTCAGCGTCCACAACAGGTGCAGCGCGAACAGCGGCGCGACCACGCGGTACGCGACGCCTGCGGTGAACGCGAGCGCCAGCGCCAGGGTCCACCACACCTCGGACTGCGCGACCCACGCCGGCAGCGGCGCGTCGAGCGCCAGCGCGACGACGCCGACCGGGCGGAACTCGCTCGCCGGCATCTCGGCGTAGTGCAGGAGGATCGGCAGGCGCACCGCCAGGTCCACGATCGCGTAGAGCCCGATCACGAGCCGCAGCGCGGCCAGGCGCGTCGCCGGCTGCGGCGCGAACCACCAGGCGACGACCGCGCGCGCCGCGGTCACCGCGGCACCTCGCACTCGTGCAGCGTGCGCTCGGGCCCGCGCACGCCGCGCACCAGCAGGTCGAGCGCGTCGTGGGTGCCGCGGACGATCCGGATCGTGACGACGTCGGCGAGCGCCGGATCGGCGGCGACGCGGCCGGCGATCCGGGCGCACAGCGCGGGCAGCGTCTTGCCGCGGCTGGCGTGATGGAACGCCATCCGCGCCTGCATGACCTCGTGGTTGGCGACGTGACGCGGCCGGATCCGCCGGCGCTCGCCGGTCGCGGTCAGCGCCACCGCGTAGTCGAACGACTGCTTCGTCGGCCGCGCGACCGCGAACATCGGGTACGTCGACAGCGGGAAGCTGTCGTCGCGGATCGGATCGAGCACCACCGGGTAGGCCGTGGCGAGGATCGCCACGACCGACACGACGACGCCGACGAGCCGCTGGCTCACGCTCCTGGTTGTACCACCGGGCTCGTCGGGACCCACCCCGCGAAGAAGCCCTCCGACGCGATCACCGTGCGTCCGTCGGAGGACTAACCAACGCCAATGCCGGTCAGTTGGCGACGCAGCCAAGAGTCCGTTCGTCCGCCGCCTCTCACCGACGTCGTCGGGAATGGCCGTCTGGCGAACAGCCCTGTGTTGCTCACCCTGGGAGGGTCGATCAGCGTAGATCCCCTCCGCTCGTCCTGAGCTTCCCACCGACGTCGTCGGAGATCGCGGTCTGACGAGCAGCCTTGTCCCGCTCACCCTGAGCCCGGTCGAAGGGCGCTGGCGCTCGGCCAGGCCCCGGGATGAGCGGACTTCGAGATCCTGCGAGCTTGGACGAGCTGTTCGTAGGAGCAGCGCCTGGCGCTCGGGCCTGGTCGAGGATGAGCGGGGAGACGGAGGCGCACACGCTCACTCTGACGAGGCCGGC
>WYBA01000406.1 GCA_011526095.1 Myxococcales bacterium
GAAGGGTGTTGACAGTCCTTCATGCGACGCAGCGAGCCACGACTGTCACCATCCTTCGACTCCGGGCTCGCTGGCGCTCGCCCGGGCTCAGGATGAGCGGAACTTCGAGATCGCGCGGACTTGGACGCGCTGTTCGTTAGGAGCAGCGCCGAGCGCCAGCGAGGCGCGCGTCGAAGGACGCTGACAGTCGTCGATGCGTGGCTCGCGAGCCAGGTCTGTCACCGTCTCACCGTCCTTCGACCGGCGGGCTCGCGACCGCTCGCCCGCCGCTCAGGACGTGGCCGCCTGCCAGCGCGAGCTCGAACCCGCCGAGCGCGTCGGCGCGCCGGATCGACCGGGCCGCCGCTCACCCGAGCCTCCGCCGCAGCCCCGCGACGTAGCGGTCGGCCGCGCCGGCGCCGAGCGCGAAGAACAGCGACGGCTCGGCCAGCTCGAGCTCCATGACCATCGGGGCGCCGCGGCCGTCGCGCGCGAGATCGACCCGGCCGTAGAGGATGCGATCCGCCCACGGCGCGATCGCGGCGGTGGCGACCGCGCGCTCGTCGTCGGAGATCGGGTACGGGCCGGTGACCGACTCGGCGTCGCCCGCGAACCGCGGCGACTTGCGGATCTGGTGGGTGAACGCGCCGTCGATCCACACCAGCGACCGCTCGCCGTGGTCGTCGACCGACGCGACGTACGGCTGCACCAGCACCTCGCCCGCCGCGGCCAGCGCGGCGGCGTGCGCGGTCGCCGCGGCGCGCTCCTCGGCGGCGAACACGCGCGCGCCGAACGAGCCCGCGCCGATCGCCGGCTTGATCACCAGCCGGCCCCAGCCGTGCCCCGCCGCGATCGCCGCGACGTCGACCGCCGCGCCACGCTCGATCAGCGCCGTCGGCACCACCGGCACGCCGCGCGCCGCCAGCTCGATCAGGTAGCGCTTGTGGGTCGAGGCGCGCACCACGTCCGGCGGGTTCCACAGCGGCGCCGCGCGCGCCACCCGCTCGCACCACGCCAGGTAGCCGTCGCGATCGTGGACGTAGTTCCACGTCGAGCGGATGATCGTCGGCACCGGCGCGTCCCAGTCGGCGGCGGGGTCGTCCCACGCCACCCACGCCGCGTCGACGCCGGCGGCGGCGAGCGCCGCGTCGAGCGGCGCCTGGTCGGGATCGGGCTCGGGCAGCGTCAGGCAGGTCGCGATGCGCAGGTCCACGCCCGACCTTATCCCCGCCGCCACGCCGTCAGTCGCGCAGGAAGTGACACGTGTAGCCGTCCGGGTTGCCCTGCAGGTAGTCCTGGTGCCAGTCCTCGGCCCGGGTCCACACCCCGGCCGGCTCGATCGTCGTGACCACCGGCGCCTTCCACTTGCCGCTGGCGTCGACCCGGGCGCGCACCTCCTCGGCGACCGCGCGCTGCGCGTCCGAGGTGTAGAAGATCGTCGAGCGGTACTGGCTGCCGATATCGTTGCCCTGGCGATCCTTCGTCGTCGGGTCGTGCATGCGGAAGTACCAGCGCTCGAGCAGCTCGGCGTACGAGATCCGCGCCGGGTCGAACTCGACGCGCACCGCCTCGGCGTGGCCGGTCGCGCCGAGGTGGACCTGGTCGTAGCTCGCGGTCGCCGCGTCGCCGCCGATGTAGCCGACCTCGGTCGCGGTCACGCCGTCGACCTTGCGCAGCAGGTCCTCCATCCCCCAGAAGCACCCGCCGGCGAGGATCGCGACCTCGCGCCCGGCGGGCGCCGTCACCGGCGCCGGCTCGGCCACCGCGGCGCCCGCCGCCTCGCCGCGCGCGGGCTCGCGCGAGCCGCACGCCGCGGCGACGATCGCCAGCCAGCACAGCACGACGAGGGACGCGGAGCGGGGCATGCCGGGTCTACGCGAGCACACGCCCCAGGTTACCCCGCGCCGCGCGCGCCGCCCGCTCGACGGCTACTTGACGTAGCTCTCGAGCATCTTGATCTCCTTGGCCGCCGCCTCCGCGACCTCCTTCACCTTGTGCTTGGCGTACTTCTTCATCAGCGCCATCGACTTGGCGTCGCGCCGCTGGTAGCTGATCGCGCTCAGCGCGTAGCCGCGGTTGGTCGGGTCGATCCCGTCGGTGTTCGCCACCTTCTCCAGGAACGCGAAGTTGCGCTCGCACTGCGCCTCGGTCGCGCGGTCCGTCGTCTGGCCCTTGATGAAGTCGTGGCACAGCTCGCGGAACACGAAGTAGTACTGGCGGTCGAACTTCTTGTCCTTGAGCTGCGCGTCGGCCCAGTCCTGCATCTTGTCGATCCACTCGCCCCGGCACTTGGCGAGGATGAACCCGACCTGACCGAAGATCTCGGCCTCGCCGTCCTCGGGCTTGTCGGCGCCGAGCTTGCTGTGGGCCCACGGACAGAGCGTCGCCGCCTCGTCGGCCGACAGCGCGTACATGTTGTTGATCGCGGTCGCCGCGATCATCGTCCCCGCCCGATCGTTGTCCTTCGCCATCGCCTCGAGCTTGGGGAACGGCTTGAGCCGGCCGTAGAACGCGCTGGCCTCCCACCCGCCCTTCTGGGTGTACTTGTCGGGGAACGCCTCGAGCATCGCGTGCGCCTCGGCGTCCATGTCGGCCAGCGACGCCGCGTAGATCACCGGGACGACGGCGCGGCGCGAGTGGTACTGGCCGATCGCCGGCAGCTTCGGCAGCGCCGCGAGCAGCGTCCCGGCGACGTCCTTCGACACGGCGCCGACGGCCACCCCCTCACCCCACCCGCCGGTGAACCGCGAGCCTCCGAGGAAGTCGGTCGCGACGGTCACCATCTTCGGATCGGCGTCGGCGAGGGCGACCGCCAGCGTCGGCACCGCCTCGACCTGGGGCAGCCCGCTGTAGCCGAGCAAGCCGTCGGTGAGCTTCTTGTCCTCACCGCCGGGACACTCGATCTTCATGTCCTTGGGCTCGATCGTGCACGCGGCGACCATCGCCTTCAGGCCTGCCATCAGCTCGTCGTGCACCTTGATCGACGCCGTCGACGGCGCCTTGGCCGTGTCGGGCGGCGGCGTCGAGCCGGTCGCGGGCGCGGCGCCGGTCGCGGGCGCGGCGCCGGTCGCGGGCGCCTTGCCCGGATCCTTCGCGGTCGGCTTGGGGTCGCCGGCCTTGGCGGCGCCTCCCTCTTCCTTGCTGTCCTTCTTGCAGGCGGCGAGCGCGAGCGGCACGGTGAGCAGGCCAGTGACGAGAATCGACGGACGACGGACGAGCTTCATCTGTTCATACCCCCCCAGGGTTGAGCCTCGCATCATACCCGTCCGCGCCAGTTGCGGGGCCGCGGGGCCCCGTCGATCATCAAGTCCGTGATCGGGAGTGCGCCTCCATGACCGACTTCCAGGTCGCGGCGATCCTGCTGACGCTGACCGCGGCGCTCGCCTACGTCAACGCGCGCGTGCTGCGCCTGCCGTCGGCGATCGGCCTGATGACGACCGCGCTGATCGCGTCGATCGCCGGCCTCGCGCTCGACGCCACCGGGCTCACCGACATCGGCGCGCGCGTGACGTCCCTGCTGGAGGAGGTCGACCTCGCGTACGCGCTGCTGCACGGGATGCTCGGCGTCCTGCTGTTCGCCGGCGCGCTCCACGTCAACCTCGGCGATCTGCGCGAGCAGCGCGCCCCGATCGCCGCGCTCGCGCTCGTCGGCACCACGCTGTCCACCGCGATCGTCGGCGGCGTCACCTACGCGGTGTTCGCCGGGCTCGGCGTCGACCTGCCGTTGATCCACTGCCTGCTGTTCGGCGCGCTGATCTCGCCGACCGACCCGATCGCCGTGCTCGGCATCCTCAAGTCGGCCGGCGCGCCGCGCTCGGTCGAGGTCACGATCACCGGCGAGTCGCTGTTCAACGACGGCGTCGGCGTCGTCATCTTCCTCGCGCTGCTGACCGTCGCCGCGGGCGGCGAGCCGGACGCGACGGCGCTCGGCCGCCTGTTCGCGCAGGAGGCGCTCGGGGGCGCCGTGTTCGGCGTGGCGATCGGCTACGTCGGCTTCCTCCTGCTGCGGAGCATCGACCAGTACTCGGTCGAGATCCTGATCACGCTGGCGATGGTGTTCGGCGGCTACGCCGCGGCGGAGGCGCTGCACGTCTCCGCGCCGATCGCCGCGGTCACCTCCGGGCTGCTCGTCGGCAACCACGGCCGCTCCCTCGCGATGTCCGAGCGGACGCGCGACCACCTCGACACGTTCTGGGAGCTGATCGACGAGAGCCTCAACGCGGTGCTGTTCCTGCTGATCGGGCTCGAGGTCGTCCACCTCGAGGTCACCACCGAGCTCGCGATCGCCGCCGCGGTCCTGATCCCGGCGGTGCTGCTCGCGCGGCTGGCCTCGGTGGGGCTACCCGCGCTGGCGCTGCCGCGGCTGCGCCGCGGCACTCCTGGCGCGATCGCGATCCTGACCTGGGGCGGGCTGCGCGGCGGCATCTCGGTCGCGCTGGCGCTGTCGCTGCCGCCCGGTCCGGCGCGCGAGGCGATCCTCGTCGTGACCTACGCGGTCGTCGTGTTCTCGATCCTGGTGCAAGGCCTGACGCTCGGCCGCCTGGTCCGGCGGGTCACCCGCTGATCGTGCCGGCCGCGATCGTCATCGGGAGCTCGAGCGGCATCGGCCTGGCGATCTGCCGGCGGCTGCTCGCCGACGGCTGGACCGTCGCCGGCCTGGCGCGCCGCGCCGCGCCGCTCGACGACGCGCGCTACGCGCACCACGTCGCGGACGTCGCCGCGCCCGGCTTCCGCGCCGCGCTCGCCGCCGCGTGCGACGCGCTCGGCCCGGCCGCGCCGGCGCTGTGCGTCTACGCCGCGGGCGTCGGCCGGGAGCTGGCGCTCGACGACGGCGCGCTGGCCGGCGAGGCCGACGTGTTCGCGGTCAACCTCCTCGGCGCGGTGATCGCGGCCGAGGTCGTCGTGCCGCGGATGCTCGCCGCCGGCGCCGGGCACTTCATCGGGCTGTCGAGCCAGGCCGATCGCCTGATCGACCGCCACGCGCCGAGCTACGCCGCGTCGAAGGCAGGCCTGTCGTCGTACCTCGAGGGGCTGGCGCTGGCGTGCCGGGCACGCGGCGTCCACGTGTCCAACGTGCGGTTCGGCTTCGTCGACACCGAGATGTCGAAGGGCGCGGAGGTCCGCCCGTTCCTGATCACCGCCGAGCGCGCCGCCGATGTCGTGGCGCGGTGCGTGCGCCGGCGGCCGATCCGTGTCACCTACCCGCGCCGCATGGGCGCGCTGCTGTGGCTGCTGCGGTGGGGCGCGCGCGTGCGGATCTGGCGATCGTGACCGCGCGCCTCGACGCGATCGTCGTCGGCGCCGGCCTCAGCGGCCTGGCGTGCGCGCGCCGCCTCGTCGAGGCCGGGGCGCGCGTCGCCGTGGTCGAGGCGCAGCGCGAGGTCGGCGGCCGGCTGCGCAGCGCGCGGTTCGGCGCGGCGACGGTCGACCTCGGCGGCGCGTGGCTGTCGGTCGGTCAGCCGCGCCTCGCCGCGCTCGCCGCGGAGCTCGGCGTCGCCACCGTCGCGCAGCACCGCGCGGGCGCCGCGCTCGTGATCGGCGACGACGCCGCGCCGCGCCGGCTGCCCGGCCGCGTGCTCGCGGCGCTCGCGGTGCGCCGCGCCCAGCGCAAGGTCGACGCGCTCGCCCGCGCCGCTGCGGCCGGCGCCGCCGATCCGGCGTGGGACGAGCGCACGCTCGCGGACTGGCTCGCCGCGGAGCTCGGCCACCGCGAGGCGCGCGCCGAGCTCGCGCTCCACGCCGAGCTGGTCCACGCCGCCTCGCCCGACGAGCTGTCGCTGCTCGCCTACGTCACCTGCCACGCCGCCAGCGGCGGGTTCGGCGATCCGCGCGCCGAGCTGCCGGGCGGCGGCCGCGAGCGCCGGTTCGCCGGCGGCGCCCAGGCGCTGGCGCGCGCGCTCGCCGACCGCGTCGTCGCCGCCGGCGGCGCGGTCCACCTCGACCACCCGGTCCGCGCGATCGTCGATGATGGTGCCGACGATGTCCGGGTCGAGACGCCGCGCGCCGCGCTCACCGCAGCGCGCGTCGTCGTGGCACTCCCGCCCGCGCTCGCCGCGCGGCTGGCGTGGGCGCCGGCCCTGCCGCCCGCGGTCCACCGGCTGGTCGCCGCGTCGCGCCCCGGCGCGGTGGTCAAGGTGATCGTCGGCTACGCCACGCCGTTCTGGCGCGAGGCCGGGCTGTCGGGCGAGCTGTACCAGCGGCGCGGCGTCGTGCGCGCGGCCGTCGATCTGTGCGAGCCCGACGGGACGAGCCCGGCGCTGCTCGCGTTCGTCGTCGCCGGCGAGGCGCGGGCGTGGGGTGACCGCGACGTCGCCGAGCGCCGCGCCGCGGTGATCGACGAGCTGGCGGCGGCGTTCGGCGACGCCGCGGCCGAGCCGACCGGCCTCGTGGAGCACGACTGGGCGCGCGCGCCGTGGGCCGCCGGGTGCGTCGCCGCGCTCGGCCCCGGCGCCGGCGACGTCGCCGCCGCGTGGCGCGCGCCGCTGGGGCGCGTCCACGTCGCGGGCACGGAGAGCGCGGCGTCGTGGCCGGGGCACATGGAGGGCGCGCTCGACGCCGGCGAACGCGCCGCGGCCGAGGTGCTCGCGGCGCTCGGCGCCGGTCGGGCGTAGGATGCCGCGATGCGCCTCGCCCTCACCCTCGCCCTCGCCCTGCTCGCCTTCACCACCGCGTGCGGCGACAAGGCGACCACGCCCTGTCAGAAGTACGCCCAGCTCGAGTGGGAGTGCGGCGGCTACCCCGCGTCCGAGAAGCAGATCACGCTGCAGATGGCCGAGGCGATGTGCGAGGGCGCGCTCGCCGAGAAGGAGGCGAGCATGATGGCCGACATGTTCAAGGCCGAGCTCGAGTGCGCGAAGACCTCGGCCGACTGCGCCGCCTACAAGGCGTGCAACGACAAGCGCGACGCCGCCGACGCGCCGTCACCGTGACGGCGCCACCCGCGACACGAACTCCTCGAGCTTGCCCGCCGGGCTGCGGTCGAGCGCGTCGACGACCTCGATCGTGACGGCGAACGGGTGGCCGAGCGCGCGGCGCAGCGCGGCGACGAGGGCCGCCCGCGCCGCGTCGTCGATCGCGAGGCCGGGCTCGGGCACGACGCGCAGCCGCAGCGCGAGGTCCGCGTCCTGGACGAGCTGGCACTGGCGGTAGCGCGCGGCCTGCCGGCACGCGACGGTGAACACCGGCCACGCGGTCCGCCCGTCGGGGTAGCGCAGCATGCCGCGGCGCCGCCCGACGATCCGCGTCAGCACCGGCAGCCCGCGGCCGCACGGGCACGGCGGCCCGACCTCGGCGAAGTCGCCGAGGTCGTAGCGGATGAGCGGCGTGGCGAAGTTGTGCAGGTCGGTGACGACGACGCGGCCGATCGCGCCGGGCGGGCACGGCGCGCCGTGGTCGTCGAGGATCTCGACCAGCAGGCGCTCGGCCTGGACGTGGTAGTGCGGGTGGTCGGGGCACTGCAGCGCGAGGTAGCCGACCTCCTGCGCCGAGTAGGTGTCGACCAGCGGCACGCCGAGGATCTCGGCGCACCGCGCGCGGGTGTCCGGCGACAGCGCCTCGCTGATCGTCCGCACCTGGCGCAGCGACGGCACGCGCGCGCCCGTCCGCGCGATCACCGTCAGCATCGCGTCGAGCACCGTCGGGTAGACGACGAGGTAGGCGGGATCCTCGCGCACCAGCCACGCCACCTGCTCCTCGGTCGTGCTGGCGACCGACAGCGCCGACACCGGCGCGTCGGGCGCCAGCGGCGCCGTCGCCGGCCCCCAGCCGGCCGCGCGCGCGCCGTCGGGCGGCGCCGCTCCGCCGTCGGCGACGTGACGGATCGTGCCGAGCCGCGCGCGCAGGTCGCGGCGGTGCCACGCGTGGTCGCGCAGCGTGATCGCCTTCCACAACAGGCCGGTCACTCCGGTCGTCCGCACGCGCACCGGCTCGCCCGACGTCCGCGAGGTCACGACCTCGTCGATCCGGCCGTGGGTCGACGGGTAGGCCCGGCTCGCCAGCCGCGGGCCCGCGGCGATCAGCTGCTCGCGCGTCATCACGGGCACGCGCGCCCACGCCTCGGGATCGAACGGCGCCCCGGGGTCGGATGACGGCGCGCACCCGGCGGCGGCGAACGTGTCGGCGTAGTGCGCGGTCGAGGCGCGCGCGTGCGCCAGCACCTGGGCGAGCTGGAGCTGCTGGTGGCGCGCCAGCTCGTCGGAGGGCCACCACTGCGTCTGGTCGAGCTGCCACGCGACGGCCAGCAGCGTCGAGGTGGCGGGATCGGGCACCGCCGGCCAGGCGATGCCGTGAACGGTCGACCGCGGGGACCACGTCATCGGCACGCTCGTTTACCATGGCGCGGCCCGATGCCGCCGCCCGACGCCCGCGATCACTGGCCGCTGCACGCCGCGCAGTGGGCGCGGATCGGCCCGCCGCTGCGGCCGTGCGCCGACGACGTCGCGATCGTCGAGCGCGAGGTCGCGGCGTGGGCCGCGGTGCGCGGGCGCGCGCCGCGCGCGCTGCTGCTCGGGGTCACGCCGGAGCTGGCGACGATGGCGTGGCCGGCCGGCACGACGCTCGACGCGATCGACCGCTCGGCGGCGATGGTCGGCGCCGTGTTCCCGACGACGGGGACGCCGCCGGCGGCGCGCGCCCGGGTCGGCGAGTGGCTGGCGCTGCCGCACGACGCCGGCGGGCTCGACGTCGTCGTCGGCGACGGCTGCCTGTGCTGCCTGCCGTTCCCCGCCGGGGTCGCGGCGCTCGCGTCCGAGCTGGGGCGCGTGCTCGCGGCCGACGGGCTCGCGGTGCTGCGGCTGTTCGCGGCGCCGGCCAACGCCGAGCGCCTCGACGACGTCGCGGCGGCGATGTGGGCGGGGGAGCTCGCCAGCTTCCACGCGCTGAAGTGGCGGATCGCGATGGCGATCCAGCCGCCGGACCGCAACGTCCGGGTCTCGGACATCCTGGCCGCGTTCGACGCGATCGCGCCCGACCGTGCGGCGCTCGCCGACCGCACCGGCTGGCCCCTCGACACGATCGGGACGATCGACGCCTACCGCGGCTCGCCCGCCGTCTACGCGTTCCCGACCGTGGCCGAGCAGCTCGAGGCCCTCGCCGTCACCCTCGCGAGCGTGACGACGCACACACCTACCTACGAGCTCGGCGATCGCTGCCCCACGATCGTGCTCCGGCCGCGCTGATCACGTCGCGCGCGGGGTGCGCCCTGGAGTACGATGCGGCCATGCGCAGAACCGGAGGGGCTGCTGTCGCCCTGTTCACCTGCGTCGCCGCGTGTGGCGACGTCACCTCCTTCATCGACGCCGCGCCCGGCGACGACGACCCGATCGACGCCCAGGTCGACCCGGACGCGCGACCGAGCGGCCAGGTCACCGTCACCACCCGCAGCCGCTGCTGCGACCAGCCTGCCGGGACGCTGGTCGCGGGCGTGCAGGTCGTCGTCGTCCAGCCGGACGGCTCGGCCGGTGACTCCGGCCAGACCGACAGCAGCGGCACGATCACGCTGGACGACGTCCAGGCCGGCGCCGCGGTCACCGCGATCTACACCACGCCCGACGGCTTCGACATCGTGACCGTCGTCGGCGTCGAGCCGGGTGACGCGCTGCAGATGGGCGAGAGCTACCAGCCGCAGTACTTCGGCAACACCACCGGCAACGGGACGATCACGTTCCCGTCCTACCCGGGCACGTACTACTACCAGGCCCAGTACCAGTGCACGAGCACGTCGGTCTACGACGGCGCCGCGACGTCGATGACGATGTACTACTACCAGGACTGTCAGCCGACCGTCGGCGACGTCGTGCTGTCGGCGTACTCGCCGTCGTACCAGATGATCGCGTCGACGATCGTCCGCAACGCCTCGACGGTGCCCGGCTCGACGATCGCGGTCTCGGGCTGGTCGTCGGCGCTGCAGCTCACGGCGAGCGCGACCGGCCTGCCCGAGCACGTCAGCGAGGTGCGGTTCTACGCCCAGCCGGTGCTCGGGGCGTTCTACCCCGGCGGACAGAACTACTACACCAGCCCGGAGGGCGGCACCGCGACCGGGACGATGGGGCTGCCGAGCGGGACCGACCGGATCTCGGTGATGTCGGAGCTGCGCCGCCAGGGTGACCTCGGCCGCCAGCGCACCTGGCGCGCGGTCTCGGGCTCGACCGGCTCGACGGCGTTCGCGACCAACGAGCTGCCGTGGGTGGGGCCGTCGTACTTCAGCGCGAGCGCGCAGCGCGCGAGCTGGACGCAGCTCGGCGAGCAGCCCTACGACGGCGCGATCGCGCACGTCGGCTGGTACATCGACAGCGGGAGCCCCGACCTGTTCGGCGCGCCCGGGAACTACCGCAACTGGACGATCATGCTGCCGCCCGGCGTCACCGAGTGGACGTGGGATCAGGTGCCGGCCGCGCTCGAGCCCTACGTCCCGCAGGTCGGCGACGCGCCGTACCGCGAGCTGTTCCTGATCGACCTCGCGGACGCCGACGGCTACGCCGAGCTGCGCGGGGTCGACGAGCGGATCTACAGCTGCCCCGAGTGCGCGGTGCGCGACGGCTCGTACCCCGGCGACATCACGACGGCGCACAGCTACGACGGCGGCGAGGGCTTCGCCGCGCGCCCGGCCCAGCTCCGCGCGCCGTGGCAGCTCGAGCAGCCGGCGACGCCGGCGCAGCCCGCGCTGCCCGCGCCTCACAACTGATCGGCCAGGCGGTCGACGGCGAGCGCGAGCGCGACGCCGACGACGGCGCCGACGACGTCCCACGCCGCGTCCTTCCACGACGGATCGCCGCGGCCGGTCGCGTCCCACAGCTCCTTGGCCGCGCCCGCGGTCAGCGCGACCGCCGCGCCGGCGAGCGCGCGGTGCTCGGGCTCGTCGAGCCAGAGGGCGGAGACGCCGTGGCCCGTCGCCGCGAGCCCCGCCGACGCGCCGAAGTGCAGCGCCTTGTCGCGGCCCAGCCACGCGTCGTCGGGCGCGGCCTGCGCGCGCGCGGCGACCGGCGACGCGACGAGCGTGGCCAGCGCGCACGCGGCGACGAGACGACGCACTACTTGCCCAGCCGCTTCTTGAGCGCGGCGAGCTCGTCGTCGACCTGGACGTCGCGACGGCGGGCCTGGACGGCGCGCGCCTCGGCCTCGGCCTGCAGCTCGGTCAGCAGGTCGCGCGGCGGCTCCGGCGCCGGCAGCGGCGGACGCGCCGTGGCGTCATCGTCGCGCAGATCGAACACCTCGCCGCAGGTGGTGCAGCGCCAGGCGCGCTCGCGGTTCTTCACCAGGTCGACGAACCACACGCCGCCGCTGGTCGTGATCTCGACCTCGCGGAACGTGGAGAGCTCGTCGCAGACCGGGCACGGCGCGGACATCCGCTCGCCGCCCGGGACCACGCTGGTGCGCGTCTTGCCCGTGAACAGCCAGACCATGGGCGGGACCGTAACACCCATGGACGCCGCGAACGCCGGCAGGATCCGGACGCCGATGTCGCGATCCGCGGGACGCAGCGCGATCGCGGGGGCCGAGCTCCACGCCCAACCGCGCGACATCACATGCGGCATGCGGCTTGCTGAACGCCTCGCCGTGCCCACGCTCTCCTCCTGCCCCGCCTGCGGCGGCTTCCTCGCCCCCACCCTCGCCCGCTGTCCCCACTGCGACGCCGCGCCGCCCGTACGCCACCGGCTGCGGGGCGCGCTCGCGAGCCTGCTGCTCGCGGCGACCAGCGCCGTCACGCTGATGGCCTGCTACGGCGTCGGCCCGCGCTACGAGTGCGACGATGGCTACGCCGATTGCACCACGTGGTGCAGCATCGACGAGCACTGCGGCCAGGGCAGCTACTGCAACGAGGCCTACGGCGAGTGCGAGTGGGGCGGCACGTGCGGCTCGGACGACGTGCCGTGCCCCGACGGCTACGCCTGCGACGTGGTGCGATCGACGTGCGTGCCGGTCGAGGAGCCCCCGCGATGCGAGGCCGCGTCCGACTGCATCTGGGGGCTGGAGTACTGCGACCTGGCGACGGGCGCGTGCGTGCCGACGACGACGTGCGGGCCCGGCCAGACCGGGTGCGAGGCGACCGAGGTGTGCCAGTGGGAGCTCGGGCTGTGCGTGCCGTGCACCGGCGAGGCGTGCGGCACCTGCCTCGGCGAGGTGACGTGCGCGGACGCGCCGCCGGTGTGCCCGGAAGGGACGCGCACCGCGCGGTTCGACGGCGGCTGCTACACCGGCGGCTGCGTCGAGGAGACGACGTGCGCCGCCGAGGCGTGCGCCGCGCTCGACGAGGCCGCGTGCGTGGTGAGCGACACGTGCGACGCGTTCTACGTCGGCGTCGGCTGCACCGGCCCCGACGGCGAGCCGTGCGCGCCGGGCGGCTCGTGCACGTGCGAGTCGTTCGTGTTCGACCGGTGCGAGCCCGCGCCGACGCCGCCGGCGCCCTGATCGACGCGCGCGCGGCCTCAGAACGGCAGGTCGTCGTCGCCGCCGCCGCCGCGGGGCCCGCCGGGCCGGAAGTCGTCGTCGCCCGGCGGCGGGATGTCGTCGCGGGAGTCGCGCCCGCCCCCGCCACCGCCGTAGCCGCCTCGACCGCCACCGCCACCGCCGCCGCCGCCGCGCGACTCGCCGCCGCGGCCGCCGTAGCCGCCGCCGCCGCCGTAGCCGCCCCCGCCACCGCCCCCACCGCGCGCGGGCTCGATCTTCCACACGTCGAGGCTGTTGAAGTACTTCACCTCGCCCTTGGGGCTGCGCCACTCGCGGCCGCGCAGGCTGAACTCGATCCGCACCTCGTCGCCGACGCGCAGGTCGTCGAGCTGGTTGACGCGATCGCCGGTGAGCTGGAAGAGCACGAGCTGCGGGTACTTGGGGTTGTCTGCGAGCTCGACCACGAACTCGCGCTTGGTGAAGCGCTCGGACACCTTGGCCGTTTCGTAGACGGTGTGGAGCTTGCCGCTGATCTCGATGCCCATGGCGGCGCAGGATGCCCTAGTCGCCGGCCCCGAACAACAGCGGTGACGCGCGTGTCGGAGGCGCCGGTCACCGCAGGCCGGCGCGGTGAAGCAGCCGGTGCATGTGCACGCGATCGACGCCGGCGGCGCGCGCCGCGGCGCTGACGTTGCCGCCGTGCGCGGCGAGGAGCTGCTCGAGGTAGCGCCGCTCGACGTGCCGGACCCAGCGATCGCGCACGACGCGCAGCGGCTGGGTGACGTCGATCAGCGGCGCGCCGTCGGCCTCGCCGCCCGGCGCGGCGAGCGCGCGCTCCTGGCGGACGACGCACGCCTCGACGTAGTTGCGCAGCTCGCGGACGTTGCCGGGCCAGCCGTGGCGCATGAGCTCGGGCAGCAGCTCGCCGCCGGCGAGCGCGCGCGCGACCGGCGAGGTGCGATCGCCGAGCTGATCGAGGATCGCCTCGACCAGCGCCGGGATGTCGCCGGTGCGCTCGCGCAGCGGCGGCATCCGCACGACCAGCACCGCGAGCCGGTAGTAGAGGTCCGAGCGGAACCGGCGCGCGTTGACCTCGGCCTCGAGCGCGCGGTTGGTGGCGGCGACGATCCGGACGTCGACGGGGATCCGGCGCGCGCTGCCGAGGCGCTGGACCTCGCGCCGCTCGAGCACGCCGAGCAGCTTGGGCTGCAGCTCGAGCGGCAGCTCGCCGATCTCGTCGAGCAGCACCGTGCCGCCCGAGGCCGCCTCGAACGCGCCGGCGCGCGCGGTGGTCGCGCCGGTGAACGCGCCCGCCTCGTGGCCGAACAGCTCGGCCTCGAGCAGGCCGCCCGGCAGCGCGCCGCAGTCGACGACGACGAACGGGCCGTCGCGGCGCGCGCTCTCGGCGTGGATCGACTCGGCCGCGACGTCCTTGCCGGTGCCGCTCTCGCCGAGCAGCAGCACGGTCGCGGCGCTCGCCGCGGCCGCCTCGAGCACGTGGTAGACGGCGCGCATCGCGATCGAGCCGCCGCGCAGCCGGCCGAACCGGTCGCGCTGGGCCAGCGGGACCTCGACGTCGCGCGCGCCGACGTCGAACCGCAGGCGGGTCCGGCCGAGCGTGAGCGTGGCGCCGGGCCGCAGCGGCGCCTCGAGCACCTGGACGTGGTCGATCGTGGTGCCGTTGCGGCTGCCGAGGTCGCGCACGACCGCCGCGCCGTCGACGATCCGGATCTCGCAGTGGAGCCGCGACATCGCCGGGTCGTCGAGCACGAGATCGGCGCGCGCGTCGGCGCCGATCACGGTGCGCTCGCGCGCGAACACGTGGACCTCGCCGTCGCCGTGCTCGCCGACGACGGTGAGCCGGTGCTCGCGGACGTGGGCGCGCACCGGCGCGCCGGGCGCGAGCGCCTCGGTGGTGCGCGGGTCGGGCGGGTCGCGCGGGTCGGGCGGATCGAGCGGCGGCGACATCAGTCGAGCGTCTCCTGGCGCGGGCGGGGCGGCTTGTCGGCGCGCGGCCGGCGCGGCCGGGCGGGCTCGGCGCGCGGCGGGCGAGGCGCCGGCGTCGCGTCGGGCGCGACGCCCGCGTCGGGGGGAGGCGCGGGCGGGGAGGCGGCGGGCGCGGCGGGCGCGGCGGGCGCGGTGGGCGTGGCGTCAGCGGCCGGCGACGCCGCGGGAGACGACCGCGTCGCGACGAGCACGCCCGCCGCGAGCGCGAGGACGGCGAGCGCGGCGAGCGCGGTCCCGCGCCAGCGTGACGGAGACGGAGACGGAGGCGGAGCCAGAGACGGAGGCGGAGACGGAGACGGAGACGGAGGCGGAGACGGAGACGGAGACGGAGGCGGCACGCTCACCGGCCCCGCGTCCTGCGTGATCCGCTCGTCGCCGCCGGCCTCGCCGCGCAGCGCCGCCGCCACCTGGGCCATCGTCGCCGGGCGGCGCCCCGGATCGCGCTCGAGGCACCGCGCCAGCAGGTCGTCGAGCGCCACCGACACCGGCGCCAGCGCCCGGGCGCGCGGCGCGACCTCGAACAGCTGCGGGCACCGCCCGCCCTCGAACCCCTCGAACGGCAGCCGCCCGGTGACCGCCTCGTACACGATCACGCCGAGCGCCCACACGTCGACGCACGGCGCGATCACGCCGCCGGTGAGCTGCTCCGGCGCCATGTACGCCGGCGTCCCGACGCGGCGCCCGGTCGCCACCGCGGTCTGGCCGTCGAGGTGGCGCGCGATCCCGAGATCGACGACGACCGGCTGGCCGCCGCGCAGCACGACGTTCGCCGGCTTGAGGTCGCGGTGGACGATGCCGGCGGCGTGCGCGGCGGCGACCGCGTCGGCGATCGCCGCGCCGAGCCGGCGCGCGTCGCCCTCGTCGAGCCGGCCGGCGCGCCGCAGCCGGGCGTCGAGCGTCTCGCCGTCGAGCCGCTCCATCACCAGGTACGGCTGGCCCGTTGCCGGGTCGCGCCCGGCGTCGAGCACGCGCACGACGCCGGGGTGTGCGATCGACGCCAGCCGCGTCGCCTCGGCCAGCAGGGCGTCGGTCGCGGCGCGGTCCGCCGCGAGGTCGGCGCGCAGCAGCTTGATCGCGACCTCGGCGCCGTCGGCGGCGCGCGTCGCCGCCCACACCTCGGCGGTCGCGCCCCGACCGAGCGAGCTGCGCAGCGCGTAGGTGCCGACGGTACGTCCGGTCATCCCGTCATCCGGTGGAGCGCGCCGTCGCCTGGCGATCGCCGCGCCCGACGGATACTCTGGCATGGATGTGCGCGCGGATGGCAGCCGTCGTGATCGCCGTCGTCGGCGCGGCCGCCACCGGCGGCGCCGCCCACGCCGACGACGAGGCGACCGCCCTCGCCCACCTCCAGCGCGGCGTCGAGGCGTTCGAGGCCGGCGAGTTCCAGGCCGCGCTGCGCGAGCTCACCGCGGCGCACCAGCTCGCGCCGGACAAGCCGAACCCGTACCGCTGGCTGGCGCTGACCCAGGTCCAGCTCGGCGACTGCCGCGGCGCGCTGGTCAATATCGAGGGGTTCCTCACCCGCGTCCCGCCCGACGAGCCACGCGCCGGCGAGCTGATCCGGCTGCGCGCGCTGTGCCAGCAGGTCGGCGCGCTCCACGTCGACGCCACCCCGGCGCGCGTGTCGCTCCGGATCGACGGCGCCGACGTCGGCGAGACCCCGTTCCACGCGCTGTCGATGCGCGCCGGCGAGCACACGCTCGTCGCCGAGCGCGCCGGGTACCGCCGCGTCACCCGCGCGATCACGCTGCCCGCCGGCGGCGAGCTCACCGTCCACCTCCACCTCGCCGAGGCGTCGCCGCCGGTGACGAAGCGGTGGTGGTTCTGGCCCGCGGTCGCGGGCGGCGCGATCGCCGTCACCGCGGCGATCGTGTGGGCCGCGCGCGGCGACGCGCCGGGCGAGCTGCCGCCGATCACCTGCGGCGACGACGGCTGCGCCGAGGGGGCCCGATGACGGCCGGGACGACGCGCACGGCGCTCGCGGCCGCGCTCCTCGCCGCCGGCTGCGGCGCCGAGCCCGATCCGTGCGCCGCGATCGCCGGGCCGTGCGTCGCGCTCCACGTCAGCTCCGACGAGATCGAGCGCGTCGACCAGCTCGAGCTCGACGTCGTCTACGGCGCGCGCCACGCCACCGCGACGACCCGCCCCGACGGCGGCGGCGCGGTCGCGCTGCCCCTGGTCACCGCGATCGCGCTCGACGGCGACGTCGCCGCGGCCGCGTCGATCGAGGTCGGCGTCGTCGCCGCCGGCAAGCTCGGCGGCGAGGTGCTCGGCACCGGCGCCGGCACCGTCACGGTCACCGCCGGCGCGCCCGCCGAGCTCGCGCTCGTGCTCACCGCGCCGCAGGCGTGCGTCGCCGGCGGTCACTACTGCGGCGGCGACAAGGTCGCGGGCGATCCCGACACGCTGTACACGTGCAACGGCGGCGGCGTGCCGCTGGCGCGCGGCGTGTGCGCCGCCGGCTGCGTCGTCCGGCCGACGGACGACGACGTCTGCCGCGCCGACGGCGGACCGTGCGTCGACGGCGGGTTCTACTGCGGCGGCGACAAGCTCGACGGTGACCCGCGTACGCTCTACCGGTGCGAGGCCGGCGCCGGCGTCGCGGGCGTGGTGTGCGACGACGGCTGCGTCGTCGCACCCGCGGGCCAGGACGACTTCTGCCGGTGACCGCGGCGACGACGGCTGCACGCCGGCGTCGCCGTTCGGTACGATGGCTCCGGCATGCCCCGGGACGACCGCGAGCCCGCGCCGACCGCGGCGCTGCCGCTCGGCCGCGCCCACCCCGGGCCGGCCCGGGCCGGCGCGGCCGGCGCCGGCGACGTGACCGACGCGGACGCCCGCTCGCCGCCGACCGCGACCCCCGGCCCGACCCTGGCCGGCGGCGCGCCGCGCCGGCGCGCGCCCAGCGTCCCGCCGGGGACCCAGCTCGGCCGCTACCTCGTGCTCGACCCGATCGCCCGCGGCGGGATGGGCGCCGTCTACCGCGCCTACGATCCCAAGCTCGATCGCAAGGTGGCGATCAAGCTGGTCTCGATCGACGCGTCGCGGACGTCGTACGCGCAGCGCCACGAGCGGCTGCTGCGCGAGGCCCAGGCGCTCGCGCAGCTCAACCACCCCCACGTCCTCGCGATCCACGACGTCGGCACCTTCGCCGGCGGCCTGTTCCTGGCGATGGAGCTGGTGGAGGGCCAGACGCTGCGGCGCTGGCTCGACGCCGGCCCACGCCGGCTCGACGAGGTGCTGCCGGTGCTGCTGGCCGCCGGCGAGGGGCTCGCCGCCGCGCACCGCGTCGGGCTGGTCCACCGCGACGTCAAGCCGAGCAACATCATGATCGGCGACGACGGCCGGGTCCGCGTCGTCGACTTCGGGCTGGCGCGCGGCGCCGGCGCGCCGTCGGACACGGTCACCGACGGGCCCGCTCCCCCTGACGCTGATGACGCTGATGACGACGACGTCGTCGTCGACGCCGAGCACCCGTCTGGCGCCTCCGGTCGCCTCGTCGACGTGTCGCTCACCCGCGTCGGCACCGTGCTCGGCACGCCGCGCTACATGCCGCCCGAGCAGCGCGAGGGCCAGCCGGTCGACGCCCGGGCCGATCAGTTCGCGTTCTGCGCGTGCGCGTACGAGGCGCTGTGCGGCGCGCCCGCCTACGACGGCACCGCCGACGAGCTGCGCGACGCGATCGCCGCCGGCCGGCGCGCCGACCCGGGGCGCGACGCCAGGCTCCCGCCGCACCTGCGCGCGGCGATCCTGCGCGGGCTGGCGCCGCGCGCCGACGACCGGTTCCCGTCGATGGACGAGCTGCTCGCGGCGCTGCGCGACGACCCTCGCCGGCGGCGCCGGCGGTGGCTGCGTGGCGCCGCCGCGGTGACGACGGCCGGCGCGCTCGCCGCGCTCGCGCTGTGGCCGCGCGCCGCCCACGATCCGTGCGCGGCGGGCGCGGGCCGGGTCGCCACGGTGTGGCACGCCGGGGCGCGGGCGAGCCTCGCCGCGGCGTTCGCGCGCACCGGGCGGGCGCACGCCGCCGAGACCACCGCGCGCGTCGAGCGCGCGCTCGACGACTTCGCCGCGCGGTGGCGCGAGCTCCACCGCGCGACCTGCCGCGCCGGGCGGGTCGACCGCACGCTGCCCGCGCCGACGATGACCGCGCGCCTGGACTGCCTCGACCGCCGGCTCGCGCAGGTCGACCGCGCCGTCGGGCTGTTCGGCGAGGCCGACGCCGGCCTGGTCGATCGCGCGGTGCGCGTCACCGCCACGGTGACCGAGCTCGACGACTGCGTCGCGGCGACGCCCGACGCCGTCCCGGCCGAGGAGCTCGCCGCGGTCGACGAGGTGCGCCGGCTGATCGACGACGCCGCGGTGCTGGCGCGCGCCGGGCGGTTCCAGCCCGCGCGCGTCGCCGCCACCGCCGCGGTCGAGCGCGCCGCGGCGACCGCCCACGTGCCGACCCGCGCCGCCGCGCTCCTGTCGCTCGCCGAGCTGCTGCACTCCCACGGCGAGGTCGCGGAGGCCGAGGACCTGCTCGAGCGCGCGCTCGACGAGGCCGCGCGCGCTCGGGACGCGACGCTGCTCGCGCGCGGCTGGGTCGAGCTCGCGGCGGTCGTCGGCGTCGGCCAGGCGCGGTACGACGAGGCGCTCGTGCTCGCCGGCGTCGCCCGGCGCGCGGTCACCGCGGCGGGCGACGACCCGAAGCTGCGCGCGGAGCTCGACCGCGATCTCGGCGCGCTCGAGCTCGAGCGCGGCGATCTCGACGCCGCGCGCGCCGCGTTCGAGGCCGAGCTGACGCGCGTCCGCGCGATGGCGGCAGCGCCGCCGGGCGCGGAGGCGACGGCGCTCAACAACCTCGGCGCGATCCTGATCGAGCAGGGCCAGCTCGACGAGGCGATCCAGCAGCTCGAGCGCGCGATCGAGCGGATGACCCTCGAGCTCGGCCCCGACCACCCGAGCCTGGCCTACCCGCTGGTCAACCAGGGGCTGGCGCTCCAGGACCTGGGCCGGTTCGCCGACTCGGTCGCGCCGCTCGAGCGGGCCCACGCGCTCGAGCGCGCCGCGCTCGGCGACGACAGCCCCGAGCTCGCCGGCACCGAGTCGGCGCTGGCGGCCGGCCTGCTCGCGCAGCGCCGGCTCGACGAGGCGCGGCGGCTCGCCGAGCGCTCGCTCGCGACGCGGGAGGCCGCGCTCGGCGCCGATCACCCCGACGTCGCGTGGAGCCTGGTGACGCTGGCGACGATCGTCCACCGCCAGGGCGAGGCGCCGCGCGCCCTCGCGCTGCTCGAGCGCGCGCTGCGGATCCGCCGCGCCGCGCTCGGCGCCGATCACGCCGACGTCGGCGCGGCGCTGGCGACGCTCGCCGAGATCGAGTGCGAGGCCGATCCGCCGCGCGGCCGTCGGCACCACGTCGAGGCGCTCGCGATCTACGACCGCGCGCTCGGCCATGACCACGTGCGGACCGCCGAGCAGGTCGTGGTCGCCGCCGAGTGCGAGGACGAGGCCGGCGTGCGCGGGCTGCGCGAGCGCCTCGGCCAGGCCGCGGCC
>WYBA01000407.1 GCA_011526095.1 Myxococcales bacterium
GACGGAGACGGAGACGGAGACGGAGACGGAGACGGAGACGGAGACGGAGACGGAGACGGAGACGGAGACGGAGACGGAGACGGAGACGGAGACGGAGACGGAGACGGAGACGGAGACGGAGACGTCCTTCGATACGGGCCTCGCTGGCGCTCGGCCCTGCTCGGGATGAGCGGGACAGAAGGAGGTGTCAGCGCGAGGCGATGCGGGTCTGGGAGTTCTCGGGGCGGCCGGTGTCGAACACGACCTGCCACGGGCCGTCGGCGGTGCGCGCCCAGATCGTCACGTAGCTGCCGCGGTAGGCGATCTTGCCGTCGCGGGTGAGGGTGGCGTCGCCGACGGTGGCGGCGAGGCGGCCGCCGGGCGCGACGCGGCTCCACCGCGGCGTCCACGCCAGCTCGCCCGAGGCCAGCAGCGGCTCGAACACCGCGCGGACGGCGTCGGCGCCGGCGCTGCGGACGAGCGCGCCGGCGTCGTCGCGGTGGACCGCGGCGGCGTCGGGCGCGAAGTGACGCATCCAGCCGTCGATGCCGTCGGCGGCGGTGTCCTCGGCGAACACGCGATCCGCCGCCTCGGCCTCGGGCGACGGCGCGCCCGGCCGAGCCGTCATCGCGATCACGCTGCCGCCGCCGGTGCCGCCGAGGGTCGCCTGCAGGCTGATCGCGTCGGTGCGGGCGTAGACGATCGACGTCGGGAAGTCGTGCGCGGGGTTGGCGAACACCGCGGTCGTGAGGTCCGCGGTCGCGCCGCGGTCGTGGGCGAACTCGACCGGCGCCGCGCCGCCGGGCATCGCGTAGAGCCGCAGCTTGCCGTCGGGCGGGCCGGTGTCGCGGCCGTCGGCGTCGTCGACGATCATCACCTCGTAGCGGTCGGCGCCGTCGTCGCCGCGGACGAACGCGACGCCGTACAGCACGCCGCCGATCGCGACCCAGTGCTCGACGCCGCTGCCGTCGGCGTAGCTCCAGTCGCCGAGCAGCCAGTCGACCCGGGCCAGCGACGTGGTCAGCGCGCCGGCGCCCGCGACGCTGCCGGCCGGCGGCGCGGGCAGGGGCGGGCGCGCCGGCGCGGCGGACGGGCCGCCGCCGCACGCGGCGAGGGCGAACGAGCAGCACAGGGACGCAACGAGGGCGCGGCGCATGGCGCGCATCATAGACTCGTGGCGTGGGTCGCATCATCGCCGCGGTCGTGGGCATCGTGTTCGTCGCGGGCGGCGCCTGGCTGCACGTCCAGTCCGCGCTGAAGCCGGCGTGGCAGATCCGCAGCGCGCAGGCGTGGCCCCGGACGACGTGCACGATCCTCCACAGCGAGGTCGTCGAGGGCACCGACTCCGACGGCGACGCCACCTACGACGCGTACGTCGCGTACTCCTGGCGCGACGGCGACGCCGAGCGGCGCGGCGACCGGATCGACTTCAGCTTCGGCGGCCCCGGCGGCGACGACGCGTTCGAGGCCGTGCGCGCGTTCCCGGTCGGCGCGCAGGTGCCGTGCTGGCTCGACCCGGCGGACCGCGCCCAGGCCGTGCTGCGACGCGAGGGCGTCGCGGTCGGCGGCGGGCTCGTCGCCGTGCTGTTCCTCGTCGCCGGCCTCGTCATGCTCTACCTCGAGCTCGGCCAGCCGCGCCCGCCGCGGACGCGGGTCGCGGCCGGCGTGCTCGTCGCGCGGCCGCGGTGGGGCCGCCAGCTCGTCGCCTCGACCGGCGCGCTGCTCGGCGCCACACCGCTGGCCGTGTCGGCGTACCTGCTGATGGAGCTCGGACGGCCCGGCAGCGCGGTGCTCTACGCGGTGATCGCCGCCGGCGCGCTCGCGCTCGCCGCGCACCAGCTCGGCCAGTGGCTGACCGGGCTGTCGCTCGAGGTGTCGCCGCCGCGGCTGGCGCTGGGCGAGACCGCGCGGCTGCGGTGGCGGATGCGCGCGCCGTTCGGCGTCGGGCGCGGCACCGTGCGGCTGGTCGCCTACGAGCGGGTGTGGCGGTCCGACGGCAGCTCGACCGTGATGGAGGAGCGGCTGATCCATCAGGCGCACGTCGCCGACCTCGACCGCGCCCACGCCGGCGCGGCGGTCGACGTCGTCGTCCCGCGCGACGGCCTGCCGACGCTCACCGCCGGGCGCGCGATGATCGAGTGGTCGCTCGCCGTGCACGCCGAGCTGCCGCGGTGGCCGGACCTCGACCTGCGCGTGCCGATCGAGGTCGCGCCGGTGGCGATCGAGCTGCCGCGGCCGCGGCCGCCGCGCCACGCCGCCCCGGTGATCGACGACACGCCGTGGCTGGTGCTCGACCGCGCTCGCGGCGACGCCGCGCCCGTCACCTACGCGCCCGGCGAGGCGATCGCCGGCGTCGTCGGGTGGACCCGCGGCTCGCCCGACGCCGTGCGCGTCGAGATCCGGCGCACGGTCAAGGTCGTCGACGGCGATCCGCCGGTGACCGACGTCGTCGAGGCGGTCGACGTCGCGACGCTGCCGCGGATCGCGGCGCCGGGCGGCGACGGGCCGTTCCGCGGCGTCGCGGCCTCGCCCGACGAGCGCGGCGGCCCGCTCGGCGCGCGCGAGGCGCGCGAGCTGCGGCTGGTCGCGCCGGCCGGGCCGGTGTCGCACGGCAGCTCGCTGTTGACGATCACCTGGGCGCTGGTCGTGGTGGTCGACGGCCACGACACCCGGACGCTGCCGATCCGCATCGCGACCTGACCTGTCGCCGGCGCGCCGTTCTTGCTAGAACGCGATCACCATGCACGTGGTCGGAGACCCCCAGGGTGTCGCCGCGCTCAAGGCGCTCGCCGGCACCCATCGCGAGTTCCTCAAGTTCCTCATCACGGAGGCGCAGTCGAGCTCGGATCACGTCGCCGCGTTCCGCACCGAGGCGGGCGAGCGGTGGGAGATCCTCTACCACCCCACGTCGGGTGAGCTCGAGGTCCGCCACCCGCGGGCGAACTCGCGCACGGTGTCGCCGTCCGGGCCGGCGCCGGCGCTCGCGGATCCGCCGCCGCCCGGCGGCGGGTCCGACCCCGATCCGGCGTCGTGATCGCCCCCGCCCCCGCGCACCACGGCGGCGCCGCGCCGCGCGCGCCCGGGCAGGCCGCGCTGCGCGTCGTGCGCGGCCCCGGGGGCCGCTCGGTCGTCGCGCGCCGAGCGGCGCGCAGCCCGGTGCAGCTGCTCACGCCGCGCAACCACGGCGGCGCGGCGTGGGCGTTCGTGTCCAGCCTCGGCGGCGGGCTCGTCGACGGCGACGACATCGCGCTCGAGGTCGACGTCGGCCCCGGCGCGGCCGCGCTGGTGACGACGCAGGCGTCGACCAAGGTCTACCGGTCGCCGCGCGGGTGCCGGCAGCGGCTGTGCGCCCGCGTCGGCGACGGCGGGCTGCTCGCGCTCGTGCCCGATCCGGTGAGCGGCTTCGCCGGCGCGCGCCTCGACCAGACGATCGCGATCGAGCTCGGCGAGGGCGCGTCGCTGTGGCTGTACGACGCGGTGAGCTGCGGCCGCGCCGCCGCCGGCGAGCGGTGGCAGCTCGCGCGCTACGCCAGCGCGATCACCGTGACCCGCGGCGGCGCGACGCTGCTCCACGACGCGATCGAGCTCGACGCGGCGCACGGCGCGATCGCGCCGCGGCTGGGCCGGTTCGACGCGCTCGCCACCGCGATCGCGATCGGCCCGCGCGCCGCGCTCGCCGAGGTCGCGGCGCCGGCGCGCGGCGCGGCGTGGGTCGCGGCGGCGAGCCCGCTGCCCGGCGGCGACGGCGTGGTCGTGCGCGCCGCGGCGACGTCGGTGGAGCGGCTTCACCGCGGCGCGCGCGCGCTACTCGCCGGGCTGCCCGCGGTTCTCGGCGACGACCCGTTCGCGCGCAAGTGGTGATGCGTTACGCTGGCGCCCGCGATGCACCTGGCGCCCCGCGATCTCGACAAGCTGGTGCTGCACGGCGCCGGCGTGCTGGCGCAGAAGCGCCTGGCGCGCGGCCTGCGGCTCAACTACAGCGAGGCGGTCGCGCTGATCGCGACGCAGCTGCTCGAGCTGATCCGCGACGGCCGCAGCGTCGCCGAGCTGATGGACCTGGGGCGCCGGCTGCTCGGGCGCGCCCACGTGCTCGCCGGCGTGCCGGAGATGATCCGCGAGGTCCAGGTCGAGGGGACGTTCGAGGACGGGACCAAGCTCGTGACCGTCCACGATCCGATCGTCCTGCCGTCGGTCGACCTCGCGCTCGCGCTGCACGGCAGCTTCATGCCGGTGCCCGACGCCACGGTGTTCCCCGCGCCCGCCGACGGCGATCACACCGCGCCGCCGCCCGGCGCCGTGCTCGTCCAGCCGGGCACGATCGAGCTCAACGCCGGCCGCGACGCGATCCAGCTCACCGTGATCAACCGCGGCGATCGCCCGATCCAGGTCGGCAGCCACTACCCGTTCGCCGACACCAACCGCGCGCTCGACTTCGACCGCGCCGCCGCCGCCGGCCGGCGCCTCGACATCCCGGCGGGCACCGCCGTGCGGTTCGAGCCCGGCGAGTCGAAGACCGTGCCGCTCGTCGCCACCGCCGGCGGCCCGCTGGAGTAGGAGTCGCCGTGCCCCACGTCATCGACCGCCGCCACTACGCCGACCTCTACGGGCCGACCACCGGCGACCGCGTCCGCCTCGGCGACACCGACCTGTGGCTCGAGGTCGAGCGCGATCTGGCCGTGCCCGGCGACGAGCTCAAGTTCGGCGGCGGCAAGGTGCTGCGCGATCGCATGGGCCAGACCGAGGGCGTGCGCGATCACGAGGTGCTCGACGTCGTCATCACCAACGCGCTGATCGTCGACCACAGCGGCATCTACAAGGCCGACGTCGGGATCAAGGGCGGGCGGATCGTCGGCATCGGCAAGGCGGGCAACCCGCGGATCATGCCGGGCGTGACGCCGGGGATGATGGTCGGCGTGACCACCGACGCGATCGCGGGCGAGGGCCTGCTGCTCACCGCCGGCGGCGTCGACACCCACGTCCACTTCATCTGCCCGCAGCTCGCCGACGAGGCGATCGCGTCGGGCGTGACCACGCTGATCGGCGGCGGCGTCGGCCCGACGACCGGGACCAAGGCGACGACGTGCACGCCGGGCGCGCGGCAGATCGAGCTGATGCTGCAGGCGACCGACGCCTTGCCGGTCAACGTCGGGCTCACCGGCAAGGGCAACACGTCGATGGCCGAGGGTCTCGTCGATCAGATCCGCGCCGGCGCGATCGGCCTCAAGCTCCACGAGGACTGGGGCTCGGGGCCGGGCGCGATCGACTGCTGCCTGACCCTGGCCGAGGACGAGGACGTCCAGGTCACGATCCACACCGACACGCTCAACGAGTCGGGCTACGTCGACGACTCGATCGCCGCGTTCAAGGGCCGGACGATCCACGCGTACCACACCGAGGGCGCCGGCGGCGGCCACGCCCCCGACATCATCCGGGTGTGCGGCGAGCCCAACGTCATCCCGAGCTCGACCAACCCGACGCGGCCCTACACCGTCAACACGCTCGACGAGCACCTCGACATGCTGATGGTGTGTCACCACCTCGATCGCGCGATCCCCGAGGACGTCGCGTTCGCCGAGAGCCGGATCCGCGGCGAGACGATCGCCGCCGAGGACATCCTCCACGACCTCGGCGCGATCAGCATCATCTCGTCGGACAGCCAGGCGATGGGCCGGATCGGCGAGGTGATCGCGCGGACGTGGCAGACCGCGCACAAGATGAAGCACCAGCGCGGCGCGCTCGACATCGCCGGGCTGGAGCGCGCGCCCGCCGACAACGCGCGGATCCGCCGCTACATCGCCAAGTACACGATCAACCCGGCGATCGCCCACGGCGTCGCCCACGACATCGGCTCGGTCGAGCAGGGCAAGTGGGCCGACCTGGTGCTGTGGCAGCCGGCGCTGTTCGGCGTGCGCCCGGAGCTGGTGCTCAAGGGCGGGATGGTGGCGTGGGCGCAGATGGGGGACGCCAACGCCTCGATCCCGACGCCGCAGCCGGTGCTGCCGCGGCCGATGTTCGCGGCGCTCGGCGGCGCGGTGCGCGGGACGAGCCTGGCGTTCGTGTCGCAGCGCTCGCACGAGGAGGGCCACGTCCGCGCGCTCGGGCTGCGCAAGCGCACGAGCGTGGTGCGGCGGTGCCGGACGATCGGCAAGCGCGACATGAAGCTCAACGACGCGCTGCCGCGGATCACGGTCGATCCGGAGACGTACGAGGTGCGCGCCGACGGCGCGCTGCTGACCTGCGCGCCGGCGCTCACGGTGCCGCTGGCGCGGCGCTACGGGCTGTTCTGATCGTGACGGCGGCCGCGGCCATGCGCGGGCGGTGGCGCCTGCTGCAGCTGTGCGACGCGGCGTTCCCGGCGGGCGGGTTCGCGCACTCCGGCGGGCTCGAGGCGGCGGTCGCGCTGGGCGAGGCGCCGGGCGACGACGGCCTGGGGGCGTGGCTCGAGGCGGCGCTGTGGCAGGCGGGGACGTTCGGGCTGCCGCTGGTCGCAGCGGCGCACGCGGCGCCGGCGCGCGGCGCGGAGCTCGACGCGCGGTGCGAGGTCGCGATCGTCAGCCACGTGGCGCGGCGGGCGAGCCGCGCGCAGGGGCGGGCGTGGCTGCGGACGTGCCGCGAGGTGTTCGCGGTCGAGGCGACGCTGCCGCATGGCCACCTGCCGGTCGCGTTCGGGCTGACCGCGCGCGCGCTCGAGGTCGGCGCGGACGACGCGGCGGTGGCGTGGCTGCACCTCGCCGCGCGCGGGCCGCTGTCGGCGGCGGTGCGGCTGGGGCGGCTCGGCCCGATCGCGGCGCAGCGGCTCCAGGACGCGCTGGGGGAGGTCGCGGCGCGGGTGGTGGCGGCGTGCGCGGGGCGGGCGGTCGAGGCGGTGGCGAGCGCCGCGCCGCTGCAGGAGCTGCTGGGCGCGCTGCACGACGCGCTGCCGGCGCGGCTGTTCCAGTCATAGGATGCGGTGACGCGAAAGGCGCGCGATGAGCGATCACGATCACGACGGCGAGCACGACCACGACCATGACGGCGGGCACGGGCACGGGCACGGGCACGGGCACGGGCACGGGCACGGGCACGGGCATCATCACCATCACGACCTCGACGGCCCGGGCGTGTTCGTCGAGCGCGAGCCGGCGCACCGCCGCGACTTCGCGGCGCGCGCGTACACCGTCGGGATCGGCGGTCCGGTCGGCAGCGGCAAGACCGCGCTGGTGCTCGCGCTGTGCGAGGCGCTGCGCGACCGCGTCCGCCTGGGCGTCGTGACCAACGACATCTACACCCGCGAGGACGCGGAGTTCCTGCATCGCCACCAGGCGCTGGCGCCGTCGCGGATCCGCGCGGTCGAGACCGGCGGGTGCCCGCACGCGGCGATCCGCGAGGACTGCACCGGCAACCTGATGGCGCTCGAGGAGCTGATGGCCGACGAGCGGCCGGAGCTGCTGATCGTCGAGAGCGGCGGCGACAACCTCACGGCGCAGTTCTCGCGCGAGCTCGCCGACTACACGATCTACGTGGTCGACGTCGCCGGCGGCGACAAGGTGCCGCGCAAGGGCGGGCCAGGGATCACCCAGTCCGACCTGCTGGTGATCAACAAGACCGACCTGGCGCCGCACGTCGGCGCCAGCCTCGAGGTGATGGCGCGCGACGCGGCGCGGATGCGCGGCGACGGCCCGACCGTGCTCGCCCAGGCGCGCCACGGCGTCGGCGTGGACGAGATCATCGCGCACGTCGAGCGCGCGTGGCGCGCGGCGGTGCCCGCGGCGGCCGCCACCGGGGCATAGTCCCGCCATGACCGACGACCGTGAGGCCCTGCGCGCGATCGCGCGCGCCTGGCTCGACTGCTTCGCCCGCCACGACCTCGACCGCCTGATCGCGCTGTACGCCGAGGACGCGGTCCACACCTCGCCCAAGATCCGTGTCCGCCACCCGGACACCGGCGGCGTGCTGCGCGGTCACGCCGCGCTGCGCGCGTGGTGGGCCGACGCGTTCGCGCGGATCCCCGGGCTCGGCTACGTGCTGACCACGCTCACCGCCGACGACGGCCGCGTGTTCATGGAGTACGTGCGCAAGGCGCCCGGCGACGCGGACCTGCCGGTGGCCGAGGTGCTGGTGGTGCGCGACGGCAAGATCGTCGAGAGCCGCGTGTACCACGGGTAGCGCCGGGCGGCGCGGCCGCCTAGCGCCAATGCTGGTCAGATAAGGCAAGGCGTGTCAGTTCCGCTCGCCCCGAGCCAGCGCCAGCGGACGGTGCGAAGCGACGGCGGCGGCTCCTGACGAACAGCCGTCCGAGCCCGCAGGATCGCCAAGTTCCTTCGACAGGCTCAGCTCAGATCAGCGGGCTGCGCAGGATGCCTCGACGACGAGGAAGGCGCGCGCGACGATGGCGACAGCCGTGGCTCGCGTCGCCGCACACCGTTGAGGCCCCAGGTGCGCGGGCGTTGGGCGCTGCGCGCGCGAGCCCGACGATCCCACCGCGGACGCGCGAGACGGCGGCGGCGTGGCGGCGCCAGGCGCCGTGGCGTGGCGCGCGTCCCACGACCGTCCGGGCGACCGCGAACACCGGCGCCGGGCCAAGTAGGGGCCCGGCGCCTCGATGCTCGAGCGATCGCCTCGGAGGTCCGGGAACCGGACAGCGCGGATGACCGCGCGTCGATTCACGCGCGAAGATGCACTTTGTGCTTGA
>WYBA01000408.1 GCA_011526095.1 Myxococcales bacterium
CCTCCTTGGTGCCGGGCTCGAAGCCCTCCTCGGTGTCGAGCTGGCTGGTCTTGGCCGTCTGCAGCACGCTCAGCGCGCCGACGAACGCCGCCCAGTCCGGGTAGAACAGCTTGCGGACGTCGGACGGTCCTTGGCGCCGAGCGCGATGCGCTCGGTGTCGGACATCGTCGCGAGCTTCGGCGGCTGGATCGTGACCGCGAGCAGCGCCTCCTTGATCTTGGCGTCGGCCTCCTTGGCCTGCGCCTCGGTGTTCGCCGGCGCGGGGGCGCCGGGCGCCGGCGCGCCGGGCGCCGCCGTCGTCGTCGGTCAACAGCCGGCTGATCACCGGCCACGCCCGCGCGCGCACTGCCTCCGCGGGCCAGCGCAGCACGAAGTCCCAGGGCGTCGCGTCGTCGGGCTCCGGCGGCCCGAACCGCCGCGCGCGCAGCAGCGCCTCCAGCGCGTGGTCGTCGGGCGGCAGGGCGACGTCGGGTCCGCTCATGGGACGATGATGCCGGCGCGCGCGCGTGTCGGACGGCGCCTGGCGGCGGCGCTGCGGGCATGCCTGGCTTGCACGACCGAGCCGCACACCTGCGCGGCGAGCACACCGGTGGCTGCGTGCTCGCCGCCTTCCGCCTCGCGTCGCCTCGCCTCGCCCGTCCGATCGCCGCCGCGGGTGAAGCCGTCGATCGAGACGCCGACGTCGACCGAGCCAAGCTTGATTCGATTCGCCTTCGACGTTGGCTCGTCGCGCGAGCCGCGGGTCGTTACCCACCGGCGCCCGCCGAGGACCGCAGCTGGTCGACGGTGGCGCACAGCTCGGCGTGCTGGTCGCGCAGCTCCTCTACCCCCGATTGCCGCACCGGCGCGGCAATCGTGTCGAGCACCGCGCGCAGCTCGGCGAGCCGGGCGCCGAGCCCGTGCTGCTGGGCGCGCTCGGCGTCGGTCATCAGGCGCAGCTCGAACAGCTCGTCGTGGATCGCCGACAGCTGCTGCGCCACGGCGTACGTGCCGAGCAAGGCCAGGCGCGCGCGCGGCGGGGCGTACACGCTCCAGCCCTCCAGCTCCGCCCGTCGACGCGCGACGTGCTCCCGCGGCTCGGCGGTACCACGAGCGGCGGCGATCCACCCCTCCGCGATGTGCCGGAGGATGTTCCGCCCGTTGGCCTTCTCGTCCTCGCCGACCCATGCCAGCCAGCGGGGGGCGAGCATGGCCACGACCACGTCGGGGTCGAGGATCTCGTCGCCGAGCACGCCCGCGCCCTCGTAGCTCTCCTCCAGTCCGGGCACGTACCAGTCGCAGCCGGCGCTCCGCAGGTGCGCGGCGAGCGCGTCGCTGATGTTCTCCGGCGGCGGCGTCCCGGGGACATGGTCGGGACCGCGCACGGCGATGAAGTTGAAGTACGTGAGCTCGGGATGCACCGACGGCCACGCGTTGAGCCGCAGCCCGCACCCCGGCAGTGTGCACTCGAAGGCCGGTTTGCCCTCGTAGACCTTCTCGTGGCAGGGCACGAACTGCACGCCGAGCACCCGCTCCAGCTCGTCGCGGACGTCCGACAGCGAGCCCTGCCGCCACGACGCCAGGCCGAAGCTCACCCGCCCGAGCAACGGCGTCCACACCGTGCGGGGCGGCGAGGCGTCGGACGCCTCCGGTGGCGTCACTGTGGCCGAGGCGGACCTGGGCGAGCACGTGATCCTCAGCCGCTCGATCGGCGCCGACTCGTCAGCGACCGCATCGGCAGCGACGTGGGCGATCACCACGACCGAGATCGGTCGCACGTCGTGCTCCCAGGGTGAGAACCGCGCCTTGCGGGGATCACCAGGATGGAGCCGCGGTGACTCGGCGTACGGGCCGAGCGCGGCCTTCACGTCGCCGAGCGTCAGCCGCGGGCCCGGCACCAGAGCGATGACGTCGGTCGTTCCCGACGCTGGGTCCGCCCAGATCTCGGCGGCAGAGAACTCGGGCCCCGATGGAGCGACCCGGATCGATCCGTAGGCGGAGACCTGGTCGATGGTCCCGAGCCGCGCGGCGAGCTGTCGTGGGTCTTGCTCCAACCCCTGCGACAACCGCTCGCAGAGCGCTCGAAGATCGGTCGTCATGAGCTAGCAACCACCTGGCTGAACAGCGCCTCCATCTCGGCCTGCACCGCCCAGGCGTCGGCTTCCTCGGGCAGGCTCTTGTACTGAGCCTTCAGGCCCTGAGCACGCCGAGTGGCTTCCGTGAGCTCCTGGTTCGCCGCGATCTTCGCGTCACGATCCCCGGTCTGGAAGATCTGCGTGTGCCGCTGCTTGACCACCGCGAGGTTCTCGGCGGCGGCCTTGAGCTCCGTCAGCAGCTTGTCGCGCGCGGCTGCGCCGGCCCCGAAGATGCTCTCGTGGTGCGACTCTGCTGCCGCGGCGCGCGGATCGTCCGCGCCCAGAGGCTGCGCGCAGGCTTGCGCGACGACTGACTCCTTGATCCCGGTCGACGCGCGGATCTCCGCCTGCGTCTTGTTCTTGCCGGCGAGCAGTCGCGCGACGTTGAACAGCTGCTCGGCGTGTCGCGCCTCGTGATAGACGACCGCCGCCAACCGGAGCGCCTCGGCCTGCTCCAGGTCGTGCTTCGACAGCCCCGTCTTGTCCATCTCGAGCATCCACGGCTCCCAGTCGAACCGCCCCCACACGCCGGGCGGGAGCTCGTGGATCGCCGGCCTGCACGCGGGCACGCCGATCGATTGGAGCTGCGCGTTCGCCGCGACGATCAGCCCCGCGCCGCGCGCGTCCGCGCTCCCGAGTTCTTGCCACTGCGCCGCGACTCCCGTGGCGGCCGTGACGAACGGCTCCATCGCGACACGACTCGCGAGCCCGGCGGCCGCCTGCTTCGCGGGATCCGCGGCGCCTGCCTCCGCGCGGGCCGGCGGCGCCTGCTGAGCGCCCGCGGCCTGCGAACCGGCGTCCGCTGGCGCCTTCGTCGCCTCCAGACGTCGAGCGATCCACGCGATCAGCGGCGCGATGAACTGCGCCTTGATGACCGGCTTCTCGGGGACGTCCTCCTCGGCCGGCGCGTTCGGCGCGGGCGTCGTCGTGTCCGGCTTGGCCTCCCCGCCCGCGCCCTTCACGTCCACCGCGCCTGGCGGCGTCACGCCGGACGCGGTGGTCGCGGCCGCCCCCGCGGGCGATACGGCGGCGGCGTCTGGCGTGCCCGTCACCCCGGGCGACGCGCCCGCGACGCCCGGCTGCTCGGGCCTCGGCGGAACGATCTGGATGTGCTTCTCGTCGGGCGTCTGGGGACCGAACAGGTTCTTGGTGGCCTTCTCAGTCCGGATGAAGATGTCGGCCTTTCGCAGCTCCTCGGGCTTGAAGCCGGCGATCGTCGCGACGATCTTCCGGGTCTCCGCGACCAGCGCCTCGATCTCGGGGAGGTTGCACTCGTTCCCGGAGACCGTGCCCGGCTGGCGTTCGACCGCCCCCGCCGCGCGCGCCTGCTTGTAGAGCGCGTCGCTGACAACGAACAGGTCGACGTCGAACGCGTTCGGATCGAACGGCGCGAAGCCCTTGTCGCGATGCTTGTGGCCCTTCGCGAGGCTGCCGCGGTACTTGAGCCGGGCGGTCGCGTCGAGCCCGGCGATCTTGCCCGCCATCGCCTCGAACTTGGCCTGGACCTCGTCCTGCTTCGCGCGCAGGGCCGCATCGGCCCGCGCCTCGGCGCGGCGCTGGAGCTCCTGCTCGATCTCCTTGGCGTCCAGCGTCGTGACGCCACGCGCGGCGCACCACTCCTGGATCATCTGGATCAGCCCCCGAGCGTCCGCCTCGGCGGAGGCCAGCGCCGCGACGGCGTCGGGGTCCTTCTTCCCCTTGCCGTGGACCCGCGCGAGGTGGGCCTCGAGCGATTCCGTCTTCAACCCGTCGATGTCCGGCATCAGCTGCGCGTCGAGCGCCTCGCGGAGCTTCGGGTTCGTCTCCTCCAGCAGCTTCCGCATCAGGCCCGCGAGTCGGCCGATCGCGTCGAACTTGCCCTGGACCTCGCCCTTGACCGAGGCCATCTCGACCTTGATCCCGGCGGCGCTCGCCTCGAGGAACAGCGTGTGGGCCTCGCCCCCGACGGGGAACGGGATCGCCTTCTCGGCCTTCTCGACGGGCTTCGTGTCGGCCGGCGCGGCGGCGGGCGACGGCGCCCCCGGCGGCCCGGCGCTCGCGTCGGGCGGCGGCGGGGCGGGTACCGGCGCGGCGACTGGCGCTGGGGCTGGCGCCGCTGGCGCGGCGGCCGGTGCTGGTGCTGGCGGCGCGGCCGCGCCCTTGGCCGCGGCGTCCTGCGCGGTCTGCGCGGTCTGCGTCGCCTGCGCGTCGGCGAGCTGCTGGTCCTGGTGCGCCTGCAGCGTCGCGGCGTTCGCCGGATCCGACGGCGCGCCGGACTTCTTCGCGGCCTCCTCGGCGGCGTGGGCGTCGAGCACGGCCTTGTACTTCGGGTCGGTCTGGACGACGACCCACATGTCGTGATCGACGTCGTCCCAGTCGATCTTCATCAGCGCCTCGCGCATGCCGCCGCCGGTGACGCCCCAGTTGTGATCGCGGTTGTCGCGCTGGACCCACAGCGGCGACTGAATGCCGTCGAACACGGTCGGCTTGCGCAGCTGCCCGGCCACCGCCTTCTTGATCGCGCCCTCTCGCTTGATCGTCATGCGGATGTGGCCCTGCGGGTACCAGTTGGCGTAGAGCGCGAGCAGGTCGCAGTACTCCGAGAACACCGCGTCCATCTTGATGTCCGGCGTCGGGAACACCCAGCCGGGGTACTTCACGAGCGCGGGGCCATCGGCGTAGGTCGCGATCTTCTTCGGTGCGGCCTTGATCTGCTCCATCGCCCACGCCTTGATCACCTCGGGCGACGGGGCGGGCTGGCCGGCGTTGGCGGCGAGCCAGTCGGTCTTGGCGACGTCGACCTTGAGCTGGCCCTCGACGGCGCCGCTGCCGATCGCGCGCCCGAGCCCATCCGCCGGCACCGCCGCCTCCAGATCCGCGGGCGCGAGCTTCTTGCCCTTGAACAGGAACCCGCCGCGCGCCGTGGTGGTGAACATCGCGGTGATGTCCTTGCCGTCGGCGTGGAAGCTCGCGAGCGCCTTGGCCTTGAAGTCGCCGA
>WYBA01000409.1 GCA_011526095.1 Myxococcales bacterium
CGCCGCGCACGCCGCGCCGCCACGTCGCGCGCGCCGCGGTGCTGCCGCTGCGCCCGCGCGGCGTCCGTCGCACGCGCGACGTGGTCTACGCCCGGCACGGCCGGCGCGCGATGCGGCTCGACGTCGTCGCGCCCGCCGACCTGCCGCCGACCGCGCGCGCGCCGGTGTTCGTCTACGTCCACGGCGGCGCGTGGGTGATCGGCAACAAGCGCCAGCAGGGCCGCCCGACGCTGCACCGCCTGGCGCGGGCCGGGTGGGTGTGCGTCAGCCTGAACTACCGGCTGTCGCCGCGCGCGACGTTCCCCGACCACCTGCTCGACGTCAAGCGCGCGCTGGTCTGGGTCAAGCAGCACATCGCCGACCACGGCGGCGACCCGGCGTTCGTCGTGATCGGCGGCGGCTCGGCCGGCGCGCACCTGGCGTCGCTCGCCGCGCTCACCGCCAACGTCGCCGAGTACCAGCGCGAGCACCCCGACGTCGACACCGCCGTCCAGGGCTGCGTCGCGTACTACGGCGTCTACGATCTCGCCGACCGCGACGGCACGTTCCCGCACCGCGCGTTCCGCCGCCTGCTGATGGAGCGCGTCGTGATGAAGCGCCGGTTCGCCGACGCGCCCGAGGAGTTCGACAAGGCGTCGCCGCGCTGGCGCGTGGCGCGCGCCGCGTCGATCCCGCCGTTCATGCTGCTGCACGGCGATCGCGACAGCCTCGCGCCGCTCGACGGGGCGCGCCGGTTCCGCGACGCGCTGCGCGCGACATCGGCGGCGCCGGTGGTGTGGGCCGAGCTGCCCGGCGCGCAGCACGCGTTCGAGCTGTTCCCGTCGCGCCGCGCCGACGCCGCGGTCGACGGCGTCGCGCGGTTCTGCGCGGCGATCCACGCGCGCTATCGCGCGGCGGCACATTTGGATCAGACGGCAGCCGATGTCAACGCTGATCGCGGTCGCGCGCGCTGACGACGCGACGACGCGACAAAGCGATGGCCAGCGATCGGTGCTCGTGCATAATCGAGCCCGTCATGTCCGACACCCTCGAGCTGATCGAACGTGTCCGCCGACGCCTCGATGCCGCGGGTCGCAGCTGTACGGTCGCCGGCCCTGCCACCGACAGCGCGATCGCCACGGCGGAAGAGTCGCTCGGCATCGCGTTCCCTCCGTCGTACCGCGCGTTCGTCCGCCGGTTCGGCGCGCTGACCCTGCCGCCGCGGCTCGGCACGATCCACTCGTTCGTCGGGCTCGGCGACGTCGAGAAGGGCATCGTCCAGCGCACGCTCCACGCCCGGGTCGAGAACGGCCTGGGTGAGGGCTACCTCATCGTCGGCCTCGGCGCCGAGGTCGGCGAGTGGTACTGCCTCGACACCAGCCTCACCCGCGACGACGGCGAGTGTCCGATCTACCTGTTCGACACGCGCGACAACCAGATCGACCAGCAGTTCTACGAGGACTTCGACCAGATGGCCCGCGAGGTCATGGGGTTCGTCGACGAGATCCTCGACGAGGATCAGGCGACCGGCGACCGCGCGGCCAGCGAGCCGGCGTTCGCGTCGCGCGCCTGAGCGCGCTCGGGCGGCCCGACCGCCGGACGAGTGGAAGCTCGAGTGGCCACCGCGATCGCGAGGCCCGCGCGATCGTGCGGTGACCTCGGCGCGCGACATCGCGCCGCGCGGGAAGCGCGCGGTGGGGTGAATCGCCGCGACTCGTCGCGGCGAGAGGGGACGGGAAGGTCCCCTCCACGCGAGGCCCGCGCGATCGTGAAGTCTCATCGGCGTGCGACACCGCGCCGCGCGGGAAGCGCGCGGTGGGGTGAATCGCCGCGACTCGTCGCGGCGAGAGGGGACGGGCAGGTCCCCTCCAGTCGCCGCGTGGGAAGCGCGCGGTGGGGTGAATCGCCGCGACTCGTCGCGGCGAGAGGGGACGGGAAGGTCCCCTCTAGAATGACGCACTCGACGATCCCTCGCCGTCCCCCGGCGCGGTGTTGTATACCTCCGGGCATGGCTGAAGGCTTCTCGCTCGAGCAACACGGCATCACGGTCAAGGACATCGCCCGCAACGCGTCGCCCGCGTACCTCTACGAGGCCGCGCTCCGGCACGAGAAGGGCTCCACGATCAGCTCGACCGGCGCGCTGATCGCGTACTCGGGCAAGAAGACCGGCCGCAGCCCGAGCGACAAGCGCATCGTCGACGAGCCCGAGTCCCACAAGGACGTGTGGTGGGGCAACGTCAACATCAAGCTCGACCCGTCGGTGTTCTTGATCAACCGCGAGCGCGCGGTCGACTACCTCAACACCCGCGAGCGCCTGTTCTGCGTCGACGCGTACGCCGGCTGGGACCCGAAGTACCGGCTGAAGATCCGCGTCATCTGTGCGCGCGCGTACCACGCGCTGTTCATGCACAACATGCTGATCCGCCCGACGCCGGAGCAGCTCGAGGAGTTCGGCGAGCCCGACTACGTCATCTACAACGGCGGCCAGTTCCCGGCGAACCGGCACACCCAGGGGATGACCTCGAACACGTCGATCGACCTGTCGTTCTCGCGCAAGGAGTTCGTGATCCTGGGCAGCGAGTACGCCGGCGAGATGAAGAAGGGCGTGTTCACGATCATGAACTACCTGATGCCGAAGCAAGGCGTGCTGTCGATGCACTGCTCGGCGACGGCCGGCAAGGGCGACACGTCGATCCTGTTCGGCCTGTCGGGCACCGGCAAGACGACGCTGTCGGCCGATCCGAAGCGCGAGCTGATCGGCGACGACGAGCACTGCTGGAGCGACGAGGGCGTCTTCAACATCGAGGGCGGCTGCTACGCCAAGGTCATCGACCTGTCGAAGGAGCACGAGCCGGACATCTGGAACGCGCTCAAGTTCGGCGCGGTGCTCGAGAACGTGGTCTACGAGGAGGAGAGCCGCCTCGTCGACTACAAGGACACGTCGATCACGCAGAACACGCGCGGCAGCTACCCGATCGACGACATCCCCAACGCCAAGATCCCGTGCATCGGCGGCCACCCGAGCAACGTGATCTTCCTGACCGCGGACGCGTTCGGCGTGCTGCCGCCGGTGTCGAAGCTGACCCCGGCGCAGGCGATGTACCACTTCATCAGCGGCTACACCGCGAAGGTCGCCGGCACCGAGGTCGGCGTGAAGGACCCCGAGGCGACGTTCTCGCCGTGCTTCGGCGGCCCGTTCCTGGTGTGGCACCCGGCCAAGTACGCCGAGATGCTCGCCGACAAGCTGCGCCGCCACGGTGCGCAGTGCTGGCTGGTCAACACCGGCTGGTCGGGCGGCGCCTACGGCGTCGGCTCGCGGATCAAGCTCAAGTACACCCGCGCGATCGTCGACGCGATCCACTCCGGCGCGCTCGCCCGCGTCGAGACGATCGAGGATCCGGTGTTCGGCCTGCAGATCCCCACGACCTGCCCCGAGGTGCCGCACGAGATCCTGATCCCGCGCAACACCTGGAGCGACAAGGCCGCCTACGACGAGAAGGCGCGCAAGGTCGCCGCGCTGTTCCGCGAGAACTTCAAGAAGTACGAGGGTGGCGTGACCGACGAGGTCCGCGCCGCCGGGCCGCGGCTGTAGGGGGAGCTCGAGCGGGCGGACCGGCTGCGGAGGCCGGCGCCTTCGTTGCTGGGTCCCCCCCTCGTCCTCACGTAGACGACTACGCTCCGGCTCGGGTCCCCCCCAGCGCCTCGGCGCCGGCCTTCCTCGCGCGGTCCAGCCCGAGCCGCGCGACGGTCGGGCTCGAGCGTGCCGGATACCGGATCGCAGAGATCGAACCGGTGCCGCTCGGATGAGCGGGGGGCGTCACGGGCCGAGCTGGCCCCACGTCTTGACGCGCGGCAGGTTGCGGTAGAGCAGCCAGTGGTAGAAGCCGCGGGGCAGCAGGCGGCGCAGCGCCGCGAACAGGTGGGCGTCGAACGTCGCGGGGACGCGCAGCGGCGGGCGGCGCCGCCGCATCGTCCGCTCGATCACCTTCGCGACCCGCTCCGGCGTGGCGCGCGACAGCCGCATCAGGCGGGCGATGAACGGCGCCATGTGCTCGTAGTGCGCGTGGTAGGCCTCGCGCACGTCGTCGACCGAGTGCTGCGACTCCGAGGTGAGGTGCACGAGCTGGTACGCGTCGGAGTGGACGAACCCGGGCTGGACCAGGCTGACCTTGATCCCCCACGGCCGCGTCTCGTAGTAGAGCGACTCGGTCGCGCCCTCGAGCGCGAACTTCGACGCCGAGTACGCGGCCATCGTCGGCATCGCCATCATCCCGCCGACCGACGACACGTTGATGATCCGCCCGGCGCGACGCGCGCGCATCGCCGGCAGCGCGCGCCGGATCAGATCGACCGGGCCGAGGTAGTTCACCTCGAGCTGCTCGACCATCTCGTCGTGGGTGAGGTGCTCGAGCACGGCCCGGTACATCACGCCGGCGTTGTTGACGAGCACGTCCACCCCGCCCCACCGCGCGTCGATCTCGTCGATCAGCGCGGCGCGCTCCGCCGCCGACGTGACGTCGAGCGCGCGCACGTGCACGCGCTCGCCTTCGCCGATTCCCTCGGCCGCGAACCGCGCCAGCGACGACGCGCGCGCGGTGAGCACGAGCCGGTAGCTCGACCCCAGCAGCCGCCGCGCGAGCGCCAGCCCCAGGCCGGTGCTCGCGCCCGTCACCACCACGGTCTCGGTCCCGCGGTCGCCCATGACCTCCGCGGGCGAGCTTACCCCTAGTCCGGTGTGACGCCGTCGCTGGTCTCGACCACGTCACACCGCCGGTCCGAGTACCCCGGCGTGAACACCAGCGCGATCTGACACATCTCGTCGACCGCCGCGAACCCCCAGTTCACCATCTCCCCGGTGTCGTTGGAGAAGTGGCACTGGAACTCCAGCCCGGTCCCCGCGGCGAGGTGGAGCGGCTCGGTCCCGAACGACTTCAGGGCGGGCGTCGCCCAGTCGTCGTTCTCGTAGACCAGCTCACCGGTCGTGGCGCCGTCGAACAGCCGGACCTCGACGCGACGGCCGAGCCGGTGGGTGTGGCTCGACAGGAACAGCAGGTCGACGTCGTCGCTCATCACGCACCGCGTCCACTCGACGTGCTCGCCCGGCGGCACGTTGAGGTTGGTGTCGCGCACGGCGCCGCCCCAGATCTGCTGCTCGATGTCGCCCTCGTAGCGGTAGATGTTGATCTTCGAGAACGCCTCGATGTCCGCGGTCGTGGTGTTCACGAAGTGCAGCTCCTGCATCACCGTGATCCCGCCCGGGAGGTTGGCCACGGTCCCCTCGGGCAGCGTGATCGACTGCTCCGCCTGCTGCGCGGCGTAGAGGATCAGCCCCTCGTCCATCAGCTCGGGGTAGTCGCGGTAGACGTCGTTGCAGTCGTACAGCCCGTGCGCGATGTCGACGCCGGCGAACTGCAGCGCCATGACGTCCATGTGGTGGACGCCGGCGGTCTGCACCGACTCGACGTGGTTGACCGGCGTGAACTCGACGCCGGGGATCTCCGAGACCTGGCACAGCCAGATCTCCTCGCCCGCAGGCACCGTCACCTCCATCGCGACCTGGAAGCCGTCCTCGGGCGCGGGCGGCGGCAGGGGGTCATCGCCCGCGCCGCCGCCGTCGCCGCCGCACGCGGCCGTCGCCGTCGCCGTCGCCGTCGCCGTCATCATCGCCATCAGGATCCACGGGGCCCGTCGCATGGAGACGACCACTAGCACGGCGGCGCCACCGCGCGGCGTGACATCCGCGCGGCGACGCGATCGAACGAGCTTCGGTTGCGCGAGCGCCGCTACTTGCCCGCGGCCGCCTCGGCCGCGGCGTTCGCCTTGCCCTTGGCCGTGTCCGCCGCCTCGATGATCACCAGCCTGTCGGGATCGATGTGCTTCCTCGCCGCCGCCCACACCTGATCGGCGGTGAGCGCGGCGACGCGCGCCATCTGGCCCTTGAAGTGGTCGAGCGTGCGGCCCTCCTCCAGCAGATCGCCGAGCAGGCCGGCGACGGCGCCGTCGTCCGCGATCTGCGTCTGCCACTGCTCGAGCATCGTCGACCGCATCCGCTCGACCTCGTCGGCCGGCGGCGCCGCGGCGAGGAACCCCTCGATCTCCTCGAGCATCGCGGCGCGGGCCTTGGCGACGTTCTGCGGCGCCATGATCGCGAACGCCGCGAACTGCCCGACCGGCTCCCGGTCCGACGCCGACAGCCACGCCGCCGTGCCGTACGACCAGCCCTCCTTCTCGCGCAGCCGGTTCCACAGCCGCGAGCTGGCGCCGCCGCCGAGCATGTACGACGCGAGCAGCGCCGCGTCGTAGTCGGCGTCGGTGTCCTGCAGCGCGACCTGGTGGCCCATCGCGATCAGCGCCATCTCCTTGTCGACCAGCTCGATCGCGATCGAGCCGCCCTTGGCCGCGAACGCCTTGTCCGCCAGGCGCGTGTACGGCTTGCCGCTCTTCCACCCGCCGAAGTGCCGCTCGATCGCGGCGGTGACCTCGGCCGCGTCGAAGTCGCCGACGGCGACGAGCTCGCCGGCGCCGCCGCCCCAGTACGCCTTGTGGAACGCCGCGAGGTCGGCGAGCGAGAGCCCCTTCCACCACGCGAGCTCCTCCTCGATCGACCGCGTGTAGCGCGGGTCCTTGGCGGGCCATGGCATCAGCGTGCGTGCGAGCTCGAGGAACCCGCGCGCGTACGGATCGTGGCGCTGCTCCTCCAGCATCGCCAGCGTCTGCTGGCGGACGACCTCGAGCTCGTCGGCCGGCAGCGACGGCTCCTTGACCATCTCGGCGGCCAGCGCCAGCGCGTCGAGCAGCGACTCGCGCAGCGTCTCGATCCGGATGACCACGACGCCGTCGTCGCCGAACACGCCGACGCGCGCCTTGAGCCGATCCTGCTCGTCCTCGAGCTGCTGGTAGCTGCGCCGCTTGGTGCCGCGCTGGACCAGCTCGGCGAGCGCCTCGCCCAGGCCCGACTTGCCCTGGAGCGTCGTCTCGTCGCCGTGGCGCAGCGTCAGCGTGAGCGTGACCTTGCCGCCGCGCGTCGCCTTGGGCAGCAGCGCGGCGTCGAGCCCCGCGACCTTCGTGAACTGGGTCCGCGCGATCAGGTTGTCGAGCGACGCGACGAACGCCTCGCCCTCGCGGATCGCCTCGCCCTGGAGGTTCTCCACCAGCTTCGCGACGTCGGGGGCCTCGGCCGCCGGCACGCGGTCGGCGTCCTTGGTCGGGATGAACTCGCCCCACGTCCGGTTCGACGGCTTGAACCACGTCCGCGCCACGCGCTGGACGTCGTCGGGCGTGACCTTCTTGACCGCGTCCCGGTACGCGAACAGCAGGCGCCAGTCGCCCTGCGCCGCCCACTCCGACAGCTCGATCGCGAGGCTGGCGGTGTCGGTCATCGCCAGCGCCAGGTCCTTGAGCGTGTCGTTGCGCCAGCGCTCGACCTCGGCGACGGTGATCTTGGCCTTGCCGAGGCCCTCGATCGCGGCGATCAGCTGCTTGCCGGCCTTGGCCGCGTTCGCGGCCGTGCGCGCCTCGGCCACGAACACCAGCAGGCTCGGATCCCGGAACGCGAGGGCCGAGCTGCCGACCGAGGTCGCGATCTTCTTCTTCACCAGCGGGCCGTAGAGCCGGCCCGACGGCTCGCGCGTGAGGATGTCGGCCGCGCACTCCAGCGCCGGCCAGTCGGGGTCAGAGCCGGCGACGACGTGGTACGCGGCCATGACGACGTGGACCTCGCCGGCGCGGCGCAGCGTCACCGCGCGCTCGCCGTCCTGGACCGGCTCGACGGTGTACGGCGGGACGAGCGCGCGCTCCGGCCGCGGGATCGGGCCGTAGATCCGCTCGATCTCCGCGAGCGTCGCGTCGACGTCGAGCTGGCCCGCGACGACGAGCATCGCGTTGTCGGGCTGGTAGTACTTGTCGTAGAACGCGCGCAGCGCCTCGATCGGCACCCGCTCGATGTCGCTGCGCGAGCCGATCGTCGACTTGCCGTAGTTGTGCCAGAGGTACGCGGTCGACGTGACGCGCTCCTCGAGGATCGCGACGGGGTTGTTCTCGCCCATCTCGAACTCGCTGCGCACGACGCTGAACTCGCTGGCGAGGTCCTCGGCGCGCAGCAGCGCGGCGCGCATCCGCTCGGCCTCGATGTCGAGCGCGTAGGTGAGGTTCTCGGCGGTCGCCGGCAGCGTCGCGTAGTAGTTGGTGCGATCGGTCCAGGTCGAGCCGTTCATCTGGGCGCCGCGGCGCTCGAGGTCCTCCCACAGCTTGGGGTACCGGGTGGTGCCCTTGTAGGTGAGGTGCTCCAGCAGGTGGGCCATGCCCGTCTCGCCGTAGCCCTCGTGGCGCGACCCGACGAAGTAGGTCAGGTTGACCGTGATCGTCGAGCTGGTCGCGTCGGGGAACAGCAGCACCTGCAGCCCGTTGGGCAGCCGGTACTCGGAGATCCCCTCGAGCTCGCGCACCTTCTCGGCGCGAACCGAGGGCGCCGGCGGCGGATCGACCGGCGGGGGAGGCTCGGCGCCGTCGGGGACGGCGACCGGGACGGGTGGCGGCATCGTCACACCGGATTTCGGTGACGAGCCACACGCGGTGAAGGACAGGGCGATGACCGCGGCGAGCGCGCGGCGACGAGCTGGGAGCATGCGAAACCTCGGTGCGAGCGTCGGCGACCTTACACGAACCGACGACGTCCCACCCCGGATTCCTCGACGACGCGCGAAACCCGGGATTTCCCGGAGCCCGTCCGGAGCGCAGATCACCGTCGAGCGTGCGCGCGAGATTTCGCGCGCGCGGCGGAGGATCTGGTGGCGACGAGTTTGATACGGTGGTCACCGTGGGGGCCGCCCTGGGAGCACCGGCATCCTCGCTGGCCGCGCGCTGCGCGGGCTGCGATCTCGGCGTGTCGCTGCACGCGGCGACGCCGCGGGTCACGACCTCGGGCCGGGTGGAGCTGTGGTGCGCGCCGTGCGCACGCGGCGAGCGCGCGCCGAGCGTCGCCGCGGTCGAGCCGCCCGTCGACGACGCGCCGGCGCCGAGGGCGCGATCGCGGCGGTGGCTGACCGGCGCGGCGGTGGGGGCGACCGCGCTCGCGGCGACGCTGCTCGCGACCGGCGCGACCGGCGCGCCGCGCGCCCGCGACGCGGCGGCGAGCGTCGCGGCCGCCGCCGCGACGACGATCGACGGCAGCGCCGCGACGCGCGGCGCGCTCGTGCCCGGCGCGGCCGGGGTGGTCGACGTGCCTGCGCCAGACAGCGACGCCCCCGAGCACGCTTCCGTCGGCACCGACGACGGGCTGGTCGCGCACGAGCCGGCGCTCGAGCCCGCCGCGCCGCGCCGGCCGATCCCGCCGATCCCGCTGCGCGACGGCGAGCCGCTCGACGAGTGGATGCCGACGCTGCGCGACTGGTCGCACCCGGTGCCGGGCACCTCGGAGCTGATCCCGACCCGCGCGACCCGATTCTTCGGCGCCGAGCGCGACGGCACCGACCGGCCGGAGTGCGGCGGCGGGCACTGCGGCGTCGACCTCGGCGGCGTGCCCGGCCAGGCCGTCGTCGCGGTGGCGTGGGGGACCGTGTCGAAGATCCAGCGCGATCCGGACCGACGCGGCGGCCGCTACGTGCGGATCGAGCACCCCGACTTCGTGTTCTCGTCGTACTTCCACCTCGACCGGATCGCGCCGGACCTCGCGATCGGCGACGAGGTCGAGCCCGGCACGCCGCTCGGCTCGCTCGGCACCAGCGGGATCAACGTCTCGACGCCGCACCTGCACTTCTCGCTCGAGCTGCCGACCGCCGGCGGCGCCACCGTGTTCGTCGATCCGTCGCCGTACCTGGCGCGCGCCTCGGTCGTGCCCCGGACGGCGGCGCTCGACGCCGTGGTCGCGCCGCCCGGCGAGTGAACCGGGCAGCGCGCGCTCAGAACGTCCACTCGATCCCGGCGCCGACGCTGGTGCGCGGGCGCCACGCGTCCTCGCCGGCGGCCGCGTCGCGGTCGAGCGCCCAGGTCTGATCGACGCGGAGCACCGGCGCGATCCGCCACGGTCCGACGCGCACGCCGAGGCGCCACGCGATCCCGGCGACGTCGAGCGACGGCCCGACGCCGGCCTCGACCGCGGCGACGGTGAGCCACGGCGTGCCGAGCAGCCACCGCGTCGACGCATAGAGCGCCGCGTCGGTGCCGCCGTCGAGGTCGGGCGCGAGCTGCAGCGAGCCGACCAGCCCGAGCTGCAGGCGCGCCGCGACGCCGCGGTAGGCGCTCGCCTCGATCGACAGCTCGGCGGCCCGCGCGCCGTCGCGCGCCTGGACGCCCGCGGCCAGCGACAGCGACGGCGACCACGTGCGCGAGAGGATGCGGCCGTGGACCGACTCGGACATCAGCACGGCGTCGTACGACGTCCCGGAGGTCGGCGCCGGCGCGGCCTGCGGCGCGCGCTCGGCGTCGTCCTCGTCGCCGTCCCTGGCGTCCTCGGTGGCGCGCACGGCGTCGCCGGTCGCGCCGCCGCTGTCGGCCCCGGGCTTGCCATCGAACACCGCGCCGACGTCGCCCTCGGGGCCGAACACGGCCTGCCACCGCATGCCCGCCGGGGCGGGCACCGGGATCGACACGGTCGTGGTCACGCCGCCCTGCACCACGACCTGCTCGCCGATCGCGACCAGCGCGGTCTCGGGCGTCACCAGCCCGTGGGCGAGCCCGAGCCGCTGGACCTCGGCGCCGTCGCCGCCCTGCGCCACGAGATCCTCCACCCGCGCGCGCGCCCACCGCCGCGTCACCAGGCCGTCGGCGCCGCGCGTGTCGTCGCCGAGGCGCGCGGTCAGCACGGCCTCGCCCACCGTCGCGCGCACCGTCGTCGCCGCGCCGGGCATCGCGTCGACCCGCGCCGCGATCACGACCGACCGGCCCGGCGCGAGCGCCGGCATCACCGCCGGCGCGATGTCGCGCACCGCCAGGCCGCCCCAGTCGAGCGCCGGGACCGCGGCCGGCGCCGCGGCGCCGAGCACGACCTCCCCGACGGCGGCGTCGACGTCGTCGCCGGCGCCGACCACGACGGCGGCCCCGCCGCCGCGGCGCGCCAGCTCGGCGAGCAGCGCGCGGTTGGGCGCGGCGCCGACGCCGACGACGTGGAGCCGCCCGCGCGCGCCGTCCGCCGCGGCCACCCGGGCCGCCAGCCGCGCGTCGTCGGCGACGAGCCCGTCGGTGACGAGCACGATCGCGACGTCATCGCCGGTGGCGCCGTCGCCGGTGGCGACGGCGAGCGCGGCGTCGAGCAGCGCGAGCAGCGACGTGGCGCCGCGCGCCTCGGCCGCGGCCAGCCGCGCCGCCAGCGCCTTGCGATCGCGCGCGGTGGTCGCCCACGCGACCTCGCCCGCCGCGTCGTCGAGCCCGATCACCGCGACCGGCTCGTCGCCGACCGCCGCGACCAGCCCGGCCGCCACCTCGCGCACCACGACCAGCGCGTCGCCCGCGATCGAGCCCGACAGATCGAGCGCGACCAGCCAGCGCCGCGGCTGGCGCGCCACCGCGCGGCGCGGCGCCTCGACCACGACCGCGACGTAGGCGCCGTCGCCGCCCGGATCCGACTCGGCGAACACGCGCGCCGCGCCGCCCGCGGCCGCGCGCCACCGCACGACCAGATCGCGATCGGCGCGGGCGTCGCGCACCGTCGCGGTGACGACGCCCTTCTTCGTGACGACGCGCGCGTCGTGGCTCGGCACGTCGACGTCGTCGGCGCTGACCCCGGCGGGGAGCTGGATCCGCACGGTGATCGGGTTGCCGCCGCCGTCGCCGCGCACCGGCGGGGTGATCCGCGACGCGTCGGGCGCCTCGTCGGTGTCCGCGGCCGAGCCGGTGCCGCGGGTCGGCTCGCCGGTCGCCGCGCCCGGGACGTGGCGCGGGCCGATCACCAGCGGCAGCACCAGCTCCCAGCCGCCGCGACCGCGCGCCAGCGCGAAGTCGAACCGCAGCTCGACCTCGACCTCGGCGCCGGGCTCGATCCCGGCGACCGCCTGGGTGAACACGTCGGCGCGCTCCTGCTCGGTCAGCGCGGCGGCGACGCCGGCGGCCACCGCGTCCTCGTACCGCCGGCGCGCGTCGGCCCGCGCCGCGATCGTCGCGGTGATCGTCCGGTCGCCGGTCTTGATCGTCATCGATCGCACCGCGGCGTCGGCGGGCAGCGGGAACACGTAGATCGCCTCGACCGCGCGGTCGAGGTCGTTGCGGAACGTCTGCGTGACCACGGCGTCGACGAACGGCCCCCTGACGACGAGGCGCGCGTCGCCCTGGACCTGCGGCAAGGCGCGCCCGGCCGCGAACAGCCCGGCCCCGCCCGACCCGGTCGCGGCGCGCACCTGGGCCCCGCCGATCGTCAGGACGATCAGCCCCACCACCGCGGCGAGGAGCGGTCGCGTCGTCTTCATGCCCGGGAGCCGCATGGTTACACGTCCGAGCCCCGCGATCGGATCTGGTCCTCCGACCGATACGTCGTGATCGGTCGGAGACCTCTGGGCGGGGTGGGTCCCGACGAGCTCCGCTCGTCGGGCGGGGCGGCGAGCCCCGTGTGATCGAGGCGCCGTGCCGTGCCGGAGCAGGATGCGACGGTCACGGCACGAGCGCAGTCGCACCGTCTCACCGCGCCCACGCCGCCCGTGTCCCGGCGGCGACAGGCCCGCGTCGCACCCGCCAACCGGGCGGAACCCGCCGGGATCGCGCGACTTCTGCCGTGGCACCCCCGATGCAGTGGCGCCCGGGCATGCACACCGCCCGTCGCTTGCTGCTCGCGGCGCTGATCGCCGGGACGTCGACCGCGCTCGGCGCCGTGGTCCTGACCTCGTGCGGCGGCGCCCACCGCCACGACCTGACCGTCACCGCGTTCTCGCCGGCCCAGGGGACGCACCACGACCAGGCGATCGAGCTGCGGTTCGACAAGCCGGTGGTCGACGCCGCCGCGGTCGGCCGCGACGTCGCGCCGGACATGATCGCGGTCACGCCCGCGGTCGCGTGGAAGGGGCACTGGCAGGACCGCCACACCCTGGTGATCGAGCCGCTCGAGCCGCTCCACGCCTCGACCCGCTACGCGGTCCGGCTCGCCGGCGCGCTCCATCGCCGCACCGGCGGCTTCACGTTCTCGTTCGTCCACCGCCCGCTCGCGCTCGATGGCGTCACCGGCGTCGACCCCGAGCGGATCGACCCGACCGGCGAGCTGCCGGTGGTGTTCGACCAGCCGGTGCGCGCCGCGGAGGTCGCCGAGCGGTGCGCGCTGGCACCCGACGCGGGCGCGCCGGTGCCCGTGCTCGCGCGCGACCCCGGCGCGACCGACGCGACGATCGTCGTGCGGCCGGCGCGCGCGCTCGACCGCGGCGCGGCGTACCGGCTGCGCTGCCCCGGCCTCACCGGCGCCGGCGGCGACGTCGCGCTCGACGACGACGCGGCGCTGGCGCTGCGCGTGCGCCCGACGCTCGCGGTGATCGGCGGCGGGCCGACGAGCTGGGACGTGCCCGCCGACGAGGTCACGCTCACGGTCGAGCTCACCGCGGCGGTCTCGCTCGACGCGATCCGCGCGGCGATCCGCAGCGAGCCAGCGATCCCCGGCCTGGCCTCGGGCTCGCTCGACGGCAGCGGCCGGATCTACACGGTCGTCACCGACCTCGACACCGAGACCGAGTACACCGTGGCGCTCGCCGGGCTGGTCGACGTCCACGGCGAGCGCCTCGACGCCGACGAGGTCCTGCGGTTCCGCACCGGCGACGCCAGCCCGCGGATCTCGATGGAGCGCGGCCTGTACGCGCTCGAGGCGGCGGCGCGCGGCTACCCGGTGTGGACGCGCAACGTCCCCGAGCTGGCGCTGACGTGCGCGCGGATCGACAAGGCCAAGCTCGTCGCCGCCCTGACGACGGAGATGAACTACGACCCGTGGGGCGGCTACGACGACTCGGGCGTGATCGACTGGGCGGCGCTCGGCGCGACCGCGCGCACCCAGGCGATCGCGATCACCGGCGCCAAGAACAAGTGGGCGCTGCACGACCTCGACCTCGGCGCGCGGTGCGGCGACCGCGCCGGCCAGCGCGGCGTCTACCTCGCCGACGTGGCGAGCCCGGCGGTCGCCGACGATCCGGATCGGCCGTGGTGGTCGCCCCGCAACAACCGCGCGCTGATCAACGTCACCGACCTCGGCGTGCTGCTCAAGGTCGGGCCCGCGTCGGGGATCGTGTGGGTCACCAGCCTGGCGACCGGCAAGCCCGTCGCCGGCGCCAAGGTCATCGTCCACACGCCGCAGGGCCAGCAGGTGTGGGTCGACAAGACCGACGCGCGCGGCCTGGCGAAGCTCCCGGGCAGCGCGAAGCTGCTGGCCCAGGCCTCGGCCGACGACAGCGAGGCGGTCGAGACGGGCGAGGACGAGGGGTGGGAGGACTGGGACAGCTACCGCTCGCAGCGGCTGATCGCGGTGGTCGAGAAGGGCGACGACCTCGCCGTCGTCGACGGCAACTGGGCCAACGGGATCCAGATCTGGAACTTCGGCGTGCCCGAGGACCGCTCGGGCGGCGCGACGCAGATCCGCGGGTTCCTCCAGTCCGACCGCGGCCTGTACCGCCCGGGCGAGACCGTCCACTTCAAGGGCATCGTCCGCGAGCTCGCCGCCGGCCGCGGCCCGCGCGTGCCGCGGCGCGACCCGGTCGCGGTCGAGGTCACCGACAGCCGCGGCGCGACCGTGCTGTCGACCGAGGTCGCGATGAGCCGGTTCGGCGGGTTCGCGTTCGACCTCGCGACCGGCGCCGAGGCGCCGCTGGGCGACTGGTACGTCACCGCGAAGGTCGCCGGCCAGCTGTTCCGCGAGCGGTTCACCGTCGAGGAGTTCCGCCCGGCGACCTACGAGGTGAAGCTCGAGGGCGGCGAGCGCGACGGCCGGCTCGGCGAGCGCCTCGACCTCGTCGTCGACGCGCAGTACCTGTTCGGCGCGCCGGTCGCCGGCGCCCAGGTGAGCTGGACGGTCAACCGCCGGCCGCACTGGGTCCGGTTCGCCGGCCACGACGAGTACACGTTCGAGGACAACGGCGACCGCTACTGGTGGTGGTACGACGACCGCGACAGCTACGGCAGCTTCGTGTCCGACGGCGCCGGCGTGACCGACGCGCGCGGCCGCCACGCGTTCACCGTCCGCGATCCGGACAGCGACCTGACCGGGCCGCAGGACTACGTGATCTCGGCGACCGTCACCGACGAGGCCGACCAGACCCTGTCGGCGTCGCGCGTCGTCACCGCGCACCAGCGCGACGTCTACCTCGGCCTGCACACCCAGGAGTTCGTCCAGGCCGTCGGCATGCCGTTCGCGATCAACGCGGTCGCGATGTCGCCCGGCGGCCAGCGGATCGAGGCGAAGGCGACGCTGTCGTTGATCCGCAAGGAGCGCGACTGCCAGTGGACCGACCACGGCGTCCGCGCCTACCACGCGTGCACGACCCGCGACGAGGTCGCGCTGACCCGCGAGGTCACGATCCTCGCGACCGGCACGCTGACCGAGCGGATCTACCCCGAGGCGCCCGGCGACTACGTCGTCCAGCTCGAGGGCAAGGACCGCCGCGGCAACGCGATCAAGACGACGTCGATGGTGTGGGTGATCGGCAAGGGCGAGGCGTTCTGGAGCGGCGACGAGTCGGCGCGGATGACGCTGATCGCGTCGAAGGCGCGCTACCAGCCGGGCGACACCGCGCGGCTGGTCGCGCAGGCCTCGCTCGACCGGCCGACCGCGCTGGTGACGATCGAGCGCGACGGCGTGATCAGCGCCGAGGTGCGCACGCTCGGCTCGGCCGCCGAGGGGATCGAGCTCACGATCAAGGACGCGTGGGCGCCCAACGTGTTCGCCTCGGTCGCGATGGTGTCGGGGCGGCGCGGCGACGGCGACCGCCACCGCCCGCAGCTGAAGATGGGCGTCGTCGAGCTGAAGGTCGACAGCGACCACAAGCGGCTCGACGTCGCGATCGAGCTCGACCAGCCCGAGGTGCGCCCCGGCGCGCGCGTGTCCGGCCGGGTCAAGGTGACCCACGCCGGCCAGCCGGTCGCGGCCGAGCTGTCGCTGTCGGTCGCCGACGAGGGGGTGCTGTCGCTGATCGCCTACCGCACGCCCGACCCGATGGCGGTGTTCTACGCGGCGTGGGGGCTCGGCGTCGACGCCGGCACCAACTGGAACCGGCTGGCGCGGCTCGCCGACCCCGAGGCGGGCGATCCCGACGCCGGCGGCGACTGGGGCGGCTCGACCGGGCTGCAGATCCGGTCGCGGTTCGTGTCGTCGGCGTACTGGGCGCCGCGGCTGGTCACCGGCGACGACGGCGTCGCGGCGTTCGCGTTCGACGCGCCCGACAACCTGACCGCGTTCCGCGTGATGGCGGTCGGCGCCGACGCGACCGACCGGTTCGGCGCGGGCGAGGCGCGGCTCACGGTCAACAAGAAGCTGATGGCGACGCCGGTGCTGCCGCGGCTGCTCGGCGCCGGCGACACGCTGAGCCTGGGCCTGGTGATCCACAACCGCACCGGCAAGGCCGGCACCGCGAAGGTGGCGCTCGAGGCCGACGGCGTCGCGCTGGCGACGCGCACCGCCGAGGTGGCGGTCGCCGCGGGCGGCACCGCGCGCGTACGGTTCGCCGCGACCGCGTCGGCGAACGCGTCGGCGACGCTGACCGCGAAGGTCAGCCTCGGCGGCGAGCACGACGCGTGGAAGCTGACCTTGCCGATCCGCCGGCCGCGCGTCGTCGACACGACGACCGTGGCGCGCGGCAAGCTCGACGGCGGCGCGGTGGCGGTCAAGCTGCCGGTCGCGGCCGGGACGCTGCGCGACGAGAGCGAGGTCGTGATCACCGTCGACCGCACGGGCCTGGGCGACCTCGAGCCGAGCCTGCGCTACCTGGTCGAGTACCCCTACGGCTGCCTCGAGCAGACGCTGTCGCGGTTCCTGCCGCTGGCCAAGGCCAAGGACCTCGCGACCTCGCTGGGGTTCGCGTCGCTCGACGGCACCAAGGCCGACGCGTTCCTCGCCGCCGGCGTCGCCAAGGTGCAGCGCCACCAGCAGGGCGACGGCCACTTCTCGCTGTGGCCGCAGTCGTCGACCTACCCGCACCTCACCGCGTACGCGCTGTGGGGCCTGACCGAGGCGCAGAAGGCGGGGGTCGAGGTGCGCGCCGGGACGTTCGAGCTCGGGCTGCCCGCGCTCGCGGCGTGGCTCGACCAGCCGGGCGTGATCGGCCCCGACGACGAGGGCGCGACCGCGGCGATGGCGGCGTACGTGCTGGCGCGCCACGGCAAGCTCGACGCGGCGCCGCTGGCGCGGCTGTACGAGCAGCGCGCCGGGCTGCCGGTGTGGGGCAAGGCGTTCCTGTTGCGTGCGCTGGTCGCGACGAAGGCCTCGGCCGAGCTCGTCGCCGACGTGCGGCGCGCGCTGGTCGACGCGATCGACGTCCAGGGCGACGTCGCGCGGGCGCGCCCCGGCGCCGCCGAGGCGCTGTACATGACGTCGGACACGCGCGCGACGGCGATGGCGCTGGCGGCGCTGGTCGAGACCGCGCCCGACGACGCGCTCGTGCCGCAGCTCGCGGCGGGGCTCGACGCCGCGCGCCGCGGCGACGGGCGATGGGGCAACACCCAGGACAACCTGTGGGCGCTGGTCGCGCTCGCCGACTACGCGCGGCTCGCCGCGCCGGGCAAGAGCAAGGTGACGATCACCGCGGGCGACGACGCGGAGCTGTCGCGCAAGGTGCTCGACGGCGCCGCCGTCCACGTCGTCAAGCGCCGCCTCGACCAGCTCGCCAGCGACACGCTGACGATCCGCGGCGACGCCGGCGTGCGCTACGCGGTGCGGCTGGTCCAGCGCGCGGTGGACGACGGCAAGGCCGTGACCGCCGGGTTCACGCTGGCGCGGCGCTACCTCGACCGCGGCGGCGCGCCGGTGACGCGGGTGAAGGCCGGCGACCTCGTCACGGTCGAGCTGACGCTGACGGTGCCGGCCGATCGCGCCTGGGTCGCGCTGGTCGATCCGCTGCCGGCGGGCCTCGAGGCGGTCAACCCCGCGCTCGCCACGTCCGCGGGCGCGGGCATGACGAGCGCCACCGCGGGCAGGTCGTGGGCGCCGCCGACGTGGGACCACACCGAGACGCGCGACGACCGCGTCCAGTGGTTCAGCGACCGGATGTGGGCCGGGACGCACACGATGACGTACCAGGCGCGCGCGACGATCGACGGCACGTTCGCGGTGCCGCCGGCCCACGTCGAGGCGATGTACGAGCCCGACGTCCGGGCGCGGACCGCGTCGACGACGTTCACGGTGGAGCCGTAGGTGCGGGCCGTCGCGGGCACGATCGGCGGGGCGCGCGGCTGGGCGATCGCGCGGCGCGTGGCGCGCGCCGCGCGGCGGGCCGTTCGGGCCGCGATGGTCGCCGCGATGGTCGCGCTCGTCGCGGTGGTGCAGGTGACGCTCGCAGCGGTGTGGCTGTGGCCGGCGCCGTCGACCGCGCCGGGCGGCGAGCTCGCGCCGCGCGGCGGCGTGCTGACGCTGGTCGACCGCCGCGGCGAGGTGATCGCGACCGTGCCGACCGGCGCGCCCGACCGCGACCACTGGGTCCCCCTCGCCGAGATCCCCGCGGTCGCGGTCGCCGCGGTGATCGCCAGCGAGGATCACCGGTTCTGGGACCACCGCGGCGTCGACGGGCTGGGCCTGGCGCGCGCGGCGTGGCTCGACCTGACCGGCGGCGCGCTCGCCTACGGCGGCTCGACCCTGACGATGCAGCTGGCGCGGATGATCCGCGGCACGACGACCGCGCGCACCGCGTGGAACAAGGCGGGCGACACGATGTACGCGCTGCGGCTCGAGCGCGCGCTGTCCAAGCGCGAGATCCTCGAGCAGTGGTTCAACCGGGCCTACTTCGGCCACGGCGCCCACGGCATCGACGCGGCGGCGCGGCGCTACTTCGGCCGCCCGGTCCGCGCGCTGTCGACCGGCGAGGCGGTGCTGCTCGCGGTCCTGCCGCGCGCGCCGGGGGCGTACGACCCGCTGCGCCACCTCGACCGCGCCCGCGCGCGCCGCGACCGCGTGCTGGCGCGGCTGGTCGCGCGCGGCGAACTGTCGGCGCACGACGCGCTGGTCGCGCGCGCCACGCCGCTGGCGCCGCGGCTGCACGAGCCGGCGTCGGACGCCCCGCACTTCGTCCGCCACGTGCTCGACCAGCTCCCACCGGCGCAGCGCGCCGCCGGCGGCGTCGTGCGCACGACGCTCGATCTGCGGCTGCAGCACCGGCTCGAGCGCCGGCTGGCGGAGCACGTCGCGGGCCTCGCGGGGCGCAACGTCGACCAGGCGGGCGTCGTCGTGCTCGACACCGCGACGAGCGAGGTGCTCGCGATGGTCGGCTCGGCCGGCTGGGACGGCGAGGCCGGGCAGATCAACATCACGACGCGCCGCCGCCACCCCGGCTCCGCGCTCAAGCCGTTCGTCTACGCCGCGGCGATCGAGGCGGGCGACCACCCGGCGTCGATCGCGTGGGACGTCGCGGACGCCACGCCAGGGTACTTCGTCGCGGGCGAGCCGCCCGAGCGCGGCCCGGTGCGCTACCGCGAGGCGCTGGCGAGCTCGTACAACTTCGCCGCGGTGTGGACGCTCGAGCGCGCCGGCGTGGCGCGCGTGATGACGGTGCTACGCCAGGCCGGCGTGGCCGAGCTGTCCGGCGCACCGGACAGCTACGGCCTGCGCCTCGCGCTCGGCGCGCCGAAGGTGCGGCTGCTCGACCTCGCGGCCGGCTACGGCGTGTTCGTGCGGGCCGGCCGGGCGCGCGCGCCGCGCGCGGTGGTCGACGTGACCGCGATCGACGGCGCGCGGTGGCGCCCCGAGGCCGCGCCCGACGCACGCGTGGTCTCGCCGACGACGGCGTGGCTGGTGATGGATATGCTCGCGGACCCCGAGGCGCGCCGCGCCGGGTTCGGCCACGAGCTGCCGCTCGATCTGCCGTGGCCGGTCGCGGCCAAGACCGGGACGGCGCGCGGGTTCGCCGACACGGTGACGGTCGCGGCGACCGAGCAGGTGATCGTGGCGGCGTGGGGCGGGACGTTCGACGGCACGCCGACACAGGGCGTGGTCGCGATGGCGGGCGCCGCGCCGCTGGCGCGCGACGCGCTGCTCGCGGTCGCCGACGGCGCGCGCCTGACGCTGCCGCCGCCCCCCGACGCGATCGACGACGTCGAGGTGTGCGCGCTCAGCGGCGCGCTCGCCGGGCCGGCGTGCCCGCGCAAGCACGAGCACGTCGCGCGCGGCCACGGGCCGACGCACGCGTGCGACTGGCACCAGCCCGCCGCCGACGGCCGCGTCGCGGTGCGCTGGCCGGCCGAGGCGGACGGCTGGCTCGAGCGCGTGCGCGGGCGCGGCCAGCGGCCGTGACCGGAGACGGAGACGGAGACGGAGACGGAGACGGAGACGGAGACGGAGACGGAGACGGAGACGGAGACGGAGACGGAGACGGAGACGGAGACGGAGACGGAGACGGAGACGGAGCAAGCTCCGCTCATCCTGAGCAGGGCCGAGCGCCAGCGAGGCCCGTGTCGAAGGATGGTGACAGTCGTGGCTCGCGGTGGGCCGAG
>WYBA01000052.1 GCA_011526095.1 Myxococcales bacterium
CGGGCCTCGCTGTCGCTCGGGCGTGCTAGGGACGAGCGGGAGGATGAAGACGGAAGAAGTTCCGCTCATCCTGAGCAGGGCCGAGCGCCAGCGAGGCCCGTGTCGAAGGATGGTGACAGTCCTGGCTCGCGCTGAACCGCGCGTGTCGCTCGTCGCTCGTTCCGCGCGGCTCCTTCGCCGGCACGAGCGTGCGGGTGCCTCGCGGGGCGCTTGGTCCGGCGGGCGCCTGCTGCCTCAGGCGGCACAGCATCGCGCGTGGCCGGTCGAGCATGGCCGAGGCGCGCGCGCTCCATTGCGCGCGTCAGCCGTGCGCACAGTCGGAGGCGCAGCGGACTGTCAGCGTCCTTCGACACGGGCCTCGCTGGCGCTCGGCCCTGCTCAGGACGAGCGGGGGCTTCCGACAGCAGCGGGGGCTTCCGACAGCAGCGGGGGCTTCCGACAGCAGCGGGGGCTTCCGACGGAGGCGGAGACGGAGGCGCAGACGGAGACGGAGACGGAGACGGAGACGGAGGCGGAGACGGAGGCGGAGGCGGAGACGGAGGCGGAGGCGGAGACGGAGACGGAGACGGAGACGGAGACGGAGGCGGAGGCGGAGACGGAGGCGGAGGCGGAGACGGAGGCGGAGGCGGAGACGGAGGCGGAGGCGGCGCGATAGGTTCGACGGATGCGCGCCCTCATCTGCGCGGCGTTCGCCGTCGCGACCTGCTCCCTGGCCGCTCCGGCCCGCGCCCAGATCGTCAACGTCCAGGGCTCCCTCGCCAAGGAGCCCGAGCCCGGCTGGTCCGGCGTCGTGACCGGCGGCGTCGACTGGCACACCGGCAACACCGATCTGCTGCGGCTGTGGGGCGCGGGCTCCGCGATGTTCCGCGCGGGGCCGTGGCTCGCCCTCGCGCTCGCGCGCGCCGAGTACATCGAGGCGGAGGACGTCGAGGTCGCCGAGAAGACGTTCGAGCACCTGCGCGTCCGCCGCGACGTCACCTGCCGCCTGCTGTGGGAGGCGTTCGCGCAGCACGAGTACGACGCGTTCCGCCGCCTGTCGGTCCGCGCGGTGGCCGGCGCCGGCCCCGCGGTCCGGCTGCTCGCGCGGGCCGACGCCTCGATCACCGCGGGCCTCGCGTACATGGTCGAGCACGAGCGCCGCTCGACGCTCGCGGGCGCCGCCGACAGCGGCGCGCGCGCCTGGAACCACCGCGCGTCCGGCTACCTGACCGGCAACGTCCGGCTCGACGACCGCGTGACCGCGACCCAGACCGTGTACGTCCAGCCGCGGCTGGACGACGTCGCCGACCTGATGGTGCTGTCGGAGACCTCGGTCGAGACCCGGCTGGGCGCGCGGCTGGCGCTCATCAACAGCTTCGTCCTGGCCTACGACGCCACGCCCGCCGAGACGGTCGAGGCGCGCTCGACGTCGCTGCGCCTGAGCGTCTCGTGGACGTTCTGAGCGTGCTCAGAACAGCCGGCGCAGGAAGTCCTGCGCCTTGGCCACCGGCGAGTCGCCGTACAGCGTCTTGATCATCCCGCGGATGCGCTCGTAGGTGCCCTTGGGCAGCTTGAACGTCATCAGGTTGATCGGCAGCGCGAACGTCTCCTCCGCGGTCGCCTTGGTCCGCGTGAACTCCTTCATGCCCTCGTCGCCGTGGATCCGGCCGAACCCGGAGTCGCCGACGCCGCCGAACGGCAGCGAGGTGATCGCCGCGAACGACATCACCGAGTTCACCGACGTCATCCCGGCGCGGACCCGGTCCGCCAGCTCCCTCGCGCTCTTGCCCGCGAACACCGACGAGCCCAGGCCGAACGTCGTCTCGTTCGACGCCCGCACCGCCTCCTCGGTCGAGCCGACCTTGATGATCGGCAGCACCGGCCCGAACGTCTCCTCTCGGATGACCTTCATGTCGGGGGTCACGTCGACGAGCACGGTCGGCTGGATGAAGCTGCCGCTGATCGCGTCCGGGCCGCCGGTCAGCGCCTTGGCGCCGTGCGCGACCGCGTCGCGCAGGTGGTCCTCGACGATCTTCACCTGCTGCGGCGAGGTCATCGCGCCGAGGTGGCCGTCGTCGCCGCCGACCTTGAGGCCGCGGACCTCACCGACGACCTTGTCGACGAACTTGTCGTAGACCGCCTCGTGGACGTAGACGCGCTCGACCGAGATGCACGCCTGGCCGGCGTTGGTCAGCGCGCCGAACACCGCGGCCTCGGCCGCCTTGTCGAGGTCCGCGTCGTCGGTGACGATCATCGGATCCTTGCCGCCGAGCTCCATCAGGACCGGCGTCAGCCGCTCCGCCGCGGCCATCATCACCTTGCGCCCGGTCGCGGTCGAGCCGGTGAACGCGATCTTGTCGACCGCGGCGCGCGCCAGCGCCGCGCCCGTCGGACCGGCGCCGGTCACGACCTGCAGCACGTTGGGGATCGCGATCGTCCGCGCCGCGATCTCGCCCAGCTTGGCGCCGATCAGCGGGGTCAGCTCCGACGGCTTGAACACGACCGTGTTGCCGGCGGCGAGCGCGTACGCGATCGAACCCATCGGCGTGAAGATCGGGTAGTTCCACGGGCCGATCACGCCGATCACGCCGAGCGGGTGGTAGCTGATCGTCGCGCGGAAGTTGGCGAGCAGCCCCGGGGACACGCGGTGCGGGCGCAGCGCCTTCTCGGCGCGGCCCGCCGCGTGGTTGAGGTGCGACAGCGCCATGTACACCTCGATCATCGCCTCGACCCGCGGCTTGCCGTTCTCGCGGTGGATCAGCTCGGCGAGCTCGTCGGCGCTCTCGGCGAGCGCGGCGCGCCACCGCGCCAGCTCCGCCTCGCGCTCGCTGTACGACAGCGCCGACCACTCGGCCGCCGCCGTGCGCGCGCGCGCGACCGCGGCGTCGACGTCCGCCGCCGAGAACACCGGCACCGTGCCGACGACCTCGCCGGTCGCCGGGTCATGGCTCGCGAGCTGCTCGCGCGCCGTCGCCGGCGGCGGCGTCGCCGCGGCCTGCTTGCCGTTTCCACCCGAGGTCTGCGTCGTGGCCATGTCGATCTCCTTGTCGGTCCGTTACGCGGGTTCCTGCCGCAGCGCGCGCTTGTCGTGCTGCTGCGCCTTGGTCACCGTGTACGCGGTCATGTTGACGATGTCCTCCACCGAGCCGTCGTTCTGCAGCAGCGCCACCGGCTTGGCGAGGCCGAGCAGGATCGGCCCGACCGCGTTCGCCCCGCCCAGCACCTTGAGCGCCTGGTAGGCGGCGTTGCCGGCGGCGAGCGACGGGAACACCAGGACGTTGGCGTTGCGGGTCAGCGTCGAGAACGGGAAGTGGCCCTTGCGCTTGGCCTCGTCGAGCGCGACCTCGGGCTGCATCTCGCCGTCGATCTCGAGATCCGGCCGGCGCTCGCGCACCCGCGCCAGCGCGTCCTGGACGCGCTGGACCTCGGGGTGCTTGACCGAGCCGAAGTTGGAGTAGCTGATCAGCGCCACCCGCGGGGTGACGCCGAGCGCCGCCACCGCGTCCGACATCTGCACCGCGATCTCGGCGAGCGTCTCGGCGTCGGGGTCGATGTTGATCGTCGTGTCGCCGAAGAACTTCACCGAGTTCTGCAGCACCATCATGTACATGCCGACCGCGGCGCGCGCGCCGGGCTCGAGCCCGACGATCTGCAGCGCCGGCCGCACCGTCTCGGGGAACGTCAGCTTGAGGCCCGACACCAGGCCGTCGACGTCGCCCTGCTCCAGCATCGTCATGCCGAAGTAGTTGCTCTTGGTGATCAGGCTGCTCGCCAGCGCCGGCGTCATCCCGCGGCGGTGCCGCAGCTCGACCAGCCGCTCGGCGTAGCGCTTGCGCCGGTCGTCGGCGCGCGGGTCGATCACCTCGACGCCCTGGTCGAGCAGCGACAGGCTCAGCTCGTCGCACAGCGCCTTGATCTCGGCCGGGCGCCCGAGCAGCACCGGCCGCGCCAGGCCCTCGTCGACGATCTGCTGGACCGCGCGGAGCAGCGTCGGGTTGGCCGCCTCGGGGTAGACGATGCGCTTGGGCTCGCGGTGCGCCGCGCGCGCGATCGACCGCATGATCGAGTACGCCGCGTTCGAGCTGCGCCGCATCAGCCGCTCGCGGTACTCGGCGACGTCGAGCGTCAGCCGCGCGACGCCGCTGGCCATCGCCGCCTCGGCCACCGCCGGCGCGACCCACCACAGGACGCGCGGGTCGAACGCCTTGGGGATGAAGTACTCGGGCCCGAACTTGAACGGCTTGCCGCCGTAGGCCGCGAACACGCTGTCGGGCACCGGCTCGTGGGTCAGCGCGGCGAGCGCGCGCGCCGCGGCGACCTTCATCTGCTCGGTCACCGCCGAGGCGCGCACGTCGAGCGCGCCGCGGAAGATGAACGGGAAGCCCAGGACGTTGTTGACCTGGTTGGGGTAGTCGCTGCGGCCGGTGGCGACGAGCGCGTCGGGGCGCGCCGCGACCGCCTCGGGGTAGCCGATCTCCGGGTCGGGGTTGGCGAGGGCGAAGATGATCGGCCGATCCGCCATCGTCTTCAGCATCGCCGGCGACACGACGCCGGCGACCGACAGGCCCATGAACATGTCGGCGCCGACCATCGCGTCGGTCAGCGTCCGGCGGCCATCGTCGGGGCGCGCGAACCGCTGCTTGTGGAGGTTGAGATCCGTGCGGCCGGCGTGGACGACGCCGCGCGAGTCGCACAGGACGACGTTGTCGCGCCGCATCCCGAGCGACACCAGGAACTCGACGCACGCGATCGCGCCGGCGCCGGCGCCGGACACGACGAGCTTGATCTGGTCGAGCGACTTGCCCGCGACCTGGCACGCGTTGAGCGCGCCGGCGCCGGAGATGATCGCGGTGCCGTGCTGGTCGTCGTGGAACACCGGGATGCGCAGGCGCTGGCGCAGCTTCTCCTCGATCTCGAAGCACGCGGGCGCCGCGATGTCCTCGAGGTTGATCCCGCCGAACGTCGGCTCGAGCGCGGCGACGATGTCGACGAACCTGTCGACGTCGCGCTCGGCGATCTCGAGGTCGAACACGTCGATGTCGGCGAACTTCTTGAACAGGCAGGCCTTGCCCTCCATCACCGGCTTGCCGGCGGCAGGGCCGATGTCGCCGAGGCCGAGCACCGCGGTGCCGTTGGAGATCACGGCGACCAGGTTGCCGCGGGCGGTGTAGTCCCAGCTCCGGTCCGGGTCGGCCGCGATCTCGAGGCACGGCTCGGCGACGCCAGGCGTGTACGCGAGCGCCAGGTCGATCTGCGAGACCAGCGGCTTGGACGGGACGACCTCGAGCTTTCCGGGGCGCCCTCGACGGTGGTACTCCAGGGCGTCTTCCTTGCGGGCCATCGGCGGGACGGTAGACCCGCGCCCGGCGCGCCGCAAGCGCCCTGGCGCCGACGATCGTTCAGAACATCTGGAGCAGGCCGACCAGCGTGGTCAGCTCGGCCTGGGGGACCGACACGCCGAGCTCGAGCCGGTCGCCGTCGCGCGCCACGGAGATGCTGTCGACCGCGCCGGCGAGGCCGTAGCCGGCCACGGCCTGGCGGACCTGCGGCAGCGCCGCCGCGATCAGCGTGTCGAGCTTGCTCGCCGCGGCCGCGTCGACGAACCGCAGCCGGACCTGGACCGCGAGGTCCGCGCCCGCCGAGATGCCCAGGGTGAGCGCCGCGAGCTCGAACCCCTGGCCGCGGCTGCCGGCGGCCAGCTCCTCGGTCGCGAGCGACGCGATCCACACGTCGTGGCGCGTGTCGACGTCGGCGATCGCGGCGCGCAGCGCGGCCGCCGAGGTCGCGCCGGCGACCGAGCCGCGCGGCTTCTTCTTGGCCTTCTTGCCGGCCGCGGCGAGGTCGAGCACGGCGGGCATGCGATCGGCCGGCGCGAGGAACAGGCGCTTGCCGACGACCGCGCGCGCGAGCTCGCCGTCGACGACGTAGCGCGCGCCCTTGTGCTTCTTCGCGACCGCGCCGCCGTCGGCCGCGGCGGCGCCGGCCGGGATCTTGCCCTCGACGATCACGACGTCGAGCTGCGCGCCGCCGTCGTCGTGGAGCGCGAACAGCAGCGTGTCGAGATCCGCCAGCGGGTCGACGCCGAGCTCCGCGAACGCCGCGCGCAGGTCGCCCGAGCGGGCGAGCGCGGCCTCGACCGCCGCGGTGAACACGGCCGAGCCGCGGCCGTCCGCGAGGTCGATCACCCCGACGGTCTCGGCGGTCGCCGGCACCATGCCGAGCAGGTTCGTCCCGTCGCCGGCGCGCGCCGCGGCCGGCGCGGCGACGAGGGTGGCGACGGCCAGGGCGAGGGCGGCGGCGTGGCGCATGCGGCGAGCATGCCGCGCCGCCCCCGCCGGTGCCACGGCCATCGTACTATCCCTGACGGTGGACACGCAGACGCACGTCCTGATCGCCGCCTCGGGCGCCGTCCCGGCGCTGATCCTGATGGCCTACTTCGACTGGCTCGACCGCAAGCGGCCCGAGCCGCGGTGGACGCGCCGCAAGGCGGCGTTCTTCGGGATGCTGTCGGTGATCCCGACGCTCGCGCTCGGCGCGTTCGTCGCGCGCGCCTGGGGCGACGACGTCGAGGCCGCCGGCCCGTACCACACCGCGCTGTTCCACTCGTTCGTGCTCGCCGCCGCGATCGAGGAGGCGTGCAAGATGGCGCTCGTCTACTGGGCGGTGTGGCACCACAAGGCGTTCGACGAGCGGATGGACGGCATCGTCTACGCGGCGCGCGCGGGCCTGGGGTTCGCGATGGTCGAGAACATCCTCTACCTGTCGGTCCAGGGCGACCTGCAGAGCGTGATGGTCGTGTGGGTGCTGCGCGCCCTGCTCGCGGTGCCGGGCCACGCGGTGTGGACCGGGATCATGGGCTACTGCGCGGCGCGCGCGAAGTTCGACAAGGCCGGGCCCGGGCTGCTCGGCGGGTTCGTGTTCGCGGTGCTGCTCCACGGCACCTACGACGCGGCGATCTTCCTCCAGGCGCCGCTGCGGGCCGACGGCAACGACGCGATCGCCAACGGCCTGCTGATCGTGCCGCTGGCGGTCACGTACATCGGCTGGCGCGCGATCCGCCGCGCCGCGAAGAACGCGCTCGCGCTCGACGACGCGGCGGCGGCGCGCCACGCCCCGGCTACAGCCTGACCCTCACCTCGTCGAGCGGCTTGCGCTGCAGGTCCGGCACCTGCGCGTCGGCCCGCGGGTATCCGACCGGGATCACGACGTACGGCCGCTCGTGGGCCGGCCGCTCGCACACCTCGCGCAGGAAGCCCATCGGGCTCGGCGTGTGGGTCAGCGTCGCGAGCCCGGCCAGGTGCAGGCACGACAGCAGCATGCCGACGGCGATCCCGACCGACTCGTCGACGTAGTAGTGCTTCACCTTGCGCGTCGTGCCGTCGGGCGCGGCGGCGACGCCGGTCGGCTGCGCGAACACGACGATCAGGTGCGGCGCGTCGGTGAGGTGCGGCTTGTGCCAGTCGGTGCCGAGCGGCGCGAGCGCGGCCAGCCACTCGTCCGACATCCGCCCGGCGTAGCTGACGCGCTCCTCCTCCTCGGCCGCCTCGCGGATCCGCCGCTTGCGCTCGGGGTCCGACACCACGACGAACGTCCACGGCTGCTGGTGCGCGCCCGACGGCGCGCTCGCCGCGGCGCGGATCGCGTGGTCGAGCAGCTCGAGCGGGACCGGGTCGGGCGAGAAGTCGCGCACGGTGCGGCGGCGCGCCATCGCGTCGGCGTAGGCGCGCGCGCGCGCGATCATCTCCGGCTCGGGCAGGCGCTCGAACACCAGCGGGACGGGGCGGTAGGTCGTCGTCACGCCCGTCACGCTACTCCACCTCGACCACCGGGCAGTTCACCATCGCGGCGTAGTCCACCAGGATGTTCGCCGTCAGCGCCGACGCCAGGTCGGAGACGGCGTCGAAGTCGGCGTTGTCGTAGATGTTCACCGCCCACAGCGGCGAGTACAGCGCGTCGCCGGGGACGGTCGCGATCACGTTGTGGGTCTGGTCGGAGCCCTCCTCGGTGACGAAGCCCGACGGCGGCCCGCCGCCCTCCTCGTCGGGGTTGACGTTGAACGCCACGTAGATCGGCGAGGTCGGCACCAGCCCGGCGGCGGTCGGGGCGAGCGCGGCCTCGCCGAAGTGGAAGTATTGGATGATCTCGCCGTCGTACCAGCCCTGGACCAGGCCCGCGTCGCCGCCGCCGAGGCGCGCGGTCGCGGTCGAGCCCTCGGGCACGATCGGACAGTTCACGAGCGCGTCGAGCGTCTCGGTCGGCAGCCCCGCCTCGGCGATCTCGGCGAACGAGGTGATCGTGTTGGCGACGTAGTCGGCGGGCACGGTCACCTTCACCGGCTGCCACAGGTCGTTGTAGCCAGGGTCGCCGGGGATCGCGTCGACGACGTTGAGCTGGCCGTCCACCGGCGCGTCCTCGCCGTCGCGGAACAGCACGTAGATCGGCGCGGGCGCCGTCGGCTGGACGTCGAAGTTGTAGTAGCGGACGCTGGCGCCGTCGGGGCCGAGCCCGCGGGTCACGAACGGGGCCTGGTCGAAGTCGATCGGCGCGTTGGCGGCGGGCAGGCCGTTGGCGCCGTCGCGCACCATCAGCGTGCCGGCGGCCTCGCTGAACCGGTCGATCGGCGCGCGCGGCGCGGTCGCCGGGTCGACCGGCTCGGCCGCGTGGTCGTGGTCGTCGTCGCCGGTGGTGTCGTCGCCGCAGGCGGGGACGAGGGCGATCAAGGTGAGCGGGATGAACGTGTGGAGCAGGCGCATGCCGCCCCTACGGCCGCGGCGGCGAGGGGTAACTGACAGCCGCTGACCGCGGCGCGACGCGCCGGCTACGGGTTCGGCGCCGGCGCGGGCTGGCGCAGCGTGATGAGGATGGACGTCGCGGCCGCGACCGCGCCGCCGGCGAGGAAGAACGCGCTGCGGCCGAGCGTGGCCTGATCGTTCGCCGGGAACAGCGCGACGAACAGCCCGGCCGCGAGCGCGGCGGTGAGGACCGCGACCAGCGCGCTGCTCGCGGCGAGCGTGGCGCGGCGGCCGGCGGCGAGCGCGCTCGCCATGATCACGAGCACGAACGCCGCGACGAGCGCGCCCATGTACGTCGCGACGCCGGACCGCTCCCACAGCGCGCTGCCGCCCAGCCAGTCGTGGCTGACCGCGGCGCAGTTGCCGTCGATGCACCACTGCGAGCCCATCGGCCGGACCTCGACCTGGCCCGCGATCGACCACCACGCGCCGCTCTGGACGGCGAGCGCCATCAGGGCCGCGCCGCCGAGCGCGAGCGCGACGCAGATCCACCGGGTGCGGGTCTTCATCATCGGGGCGCGGACTATGGGGAGGACCGCGAGGCCTGGCAAGCGTAACCGGGGTCGCAGGGCCGCGCGGGGGCCGTCGATTTGTGGCCGACGTGGTTGATCCCCGCGCGACCCTTGTCGAAAACTCGACACCCTGGTCGTTCTATGCGTCGCAACCGTTCATGGCTGACTGTCCTCGCCCTGACCGCGACGCTCGTCGTGCAGGGCGGAACCTCCACCCCCGACGCCCACGCCGAGTCGCGGCGGCCGGCCGAAGCCGAGCGCGCCCACCAGAAGTGGCTGGAGTCCGCGGCCCGCCTCGGTGACGCGGTCCGCGCGCTCGCCGGCTGGCGCGACGGCGCCGAGGCAGGCCTCGCCGAGCTCGGCGAGGTGCGCGCCCGGGTCGAGGTCGCGCTCCAGGTCGAGCTGCGGCGCGCGCTCCACGCCGGGCAGCGCTGGCTGACCGGCGCGCTCGAGGCGAGCGGCCTGCACGAGCGGCTGCCGGCGCCGCCGGATCTGACCGCGCTGCGGGTCGAGCCGGTGCGCGGCGTCGAGAGCTCGGGCTTCGGCTGGCGCGAGGACCCGATCACGGGCGCCAAGAAGTTCCACAAGGGCGCGGACTACAAGGCCGATCGCGGCACGCCGGTGTACGCGGCCGGCGACGGCATCGTGGTGTTCCGCGGCCGTCAGAACGGCTACGGCAAGGTCATCTACATCGACCACGGCAGCGGCGTGGTCACGCGCTACGCGCACCTGCGCGACATCGACGTGGAGAACGGCCAGGCGGTCCGCGCCGACGAGCCGATCGGCGAGGTCGGCTCGACCGGCCGCACCACCGGGCCGCACCTGCACTTCGAGGTGCGGATCGACGGCCGCGCGGTGTGCCCCGAGGTCGCGCTCGACGTCGGCTTGATGCAGCGGACGCAGCCGGCGGCGCTGGCGTGGATCGCCGCGATGGCGCTGGCGCCCGAGGCGCAGCGGGAGCGCGTCGACGCCCACGGCCCGCCGCGCGACATGAAGGCCAAGGCCGGCCGGCCCGAGCGGCGCGGTCGCGCCAAGCGCGAGCGGCCGACGTCCTAGCCTGGCCAGCCAGGAGAGTGTGCCAGCTGGACTGGCCGGCGCACCGTGCCGCGGTAGAACCGGCACGCGGCTTGTAGTAGGACCACTGGCCCATGTCCGACCGACCCGCCGACCCGCCGCGCACCGCGGCCCAGCGCTACGTGGCGTGGCTCGCGCGTCACGCCTGGCCGGTCGTGCTGATCGCGGCGCTGGTGCTCGCGGGGTCGGGCTACCTCGCCGCGTTCCACTTGCCGCTGCGCGCGGACTTCTCGCACCTCTTGCCCCAGGACGCGCAGTCGGTGAAGGACCTGCGCCGGCTCGAGGCGCGGATCGCGGCGCAGGACTCGGTGCTGGTGCTCGTGACCTCGCCGGATCCCGCGCTCACCGCGACGATCGCCGAGGACCTGGCGGCGCGGATCCGCGCGCTGCCGCCGGCGCTGGTCCAGCGGGTCGAGAGCGACGACGCCGAGACCCGCGCGTTCCTGCGCGCGCATCGCCACCTGTTCGTCCCCTACGACGACCTCGTCGCCGCGCGCGACGCGCTCGACGCGCGGATCGAGAAGGCCAAGCAGGACGCCAACCCGCTGTTCGTGCGGCTCGACGACGAGGACGCCGCGGCCGAGGCCGAGGCGGCCAGCCGCCGGCTCGACGAGCTGCGCGCCAAGCGCGACGAGGCCGAGGCCAAGCTGGCGCGCTCGGGCCACGTCAGCGCGGACGGGACGATCCACCTGCTCGTCGTCCGCACCGGCTTCGGCAAGACCGACGCCGGCCGCGGCGCCGAGCTGATCGACGCGCTCGGCGCGGCGCGCGCCGCGGTGCTGGCGCCGCCCGGCCGGCAGGCCGCGAAGATCGGCTTCGCCGCCGGGGTGGCGTCGTCGGTGGCGGAGCACAACGCGCTGGTCCGCGGCATGCTGCGGTCGAGCGTCGTCACGGCGATCCTGGTCGCGGCCGTGCTCGCCTGGTACTTCCGCAGCGTCCGGCTGCTCGCCCTGCTGTCGATCGCGCTGGTCGTCGGGACGACCGCGTCGTTCGGCGTCGCCGCGCTCACCGTCGGCCACCTCAACGCCGCGACCGCGTTCCTCGGCGCGATCATCGCCGGCAACGGCGTCAACTACGGGATCCTGCTCGTCGCGCGGTTCCTCGAGGAGCGGCGCAACGGCGACCACGAGGACGCGATGGCGCGCGCGATCACCGGCACGCTCAAGCCGACGATCGTCGCCTCGCTCGGCGCGTCGATCGCGTACGGCTCGCTCGCGGCGACCAGCTTCCGCGGGTTCGCGGACTTCGCCGTGATCGGCGGCGTCGGCATGCTGCTGTGCTGGCTCGCCAGCTACACGCTGCTGCCGGCGCTGGTGCTGCGGTGGGGCACGCGGACCAAGGTCCACACCGAGGACTCGGTGATCGGCGCGTGGCTGGCGCGGCTGCTGGGGTTCCGGCGGCCCGCGTACGTGCTGGCGTGGTCGCTGGTCGTCGCGGCGGGCGCGAGCTGGGTGACCTACCGCTACATCGTCGAGGATCCGTTCGAGTACGACATGACGCAGCTGCGGTCCAACGGCGCCGAGGCGGTCGAGGTCCGCGCCTGGGTCAAGCTGTCCGACGACACGTTCGGCCGCGGCATCTCGGGGCAGACCTACGTCGCGGTCGACTCGATCGACGAGGTCGACGACGTCGTCGCGGCGCTGCGCAAGGTCGACGCCGGCGCGCCCGAGGACCGCCGGACGATCGGCGTGATCCGCTCGATCCTCGACGTCCTGCCCGACCGCCAGGCCGACAAGCTCGCGGTGCTCGGCGAGATCCGCACGCTGCTCGACGACGACGCGCTCGAGGCGCTGTCCGACGACGAGCGGGCGGAGATCGCCGCGCTGCGCCCGCCCGACGACCTCGCCGCGATCACCCCCGACACGCTGCCCGAGGAGCTCGCGGCCAAGCTGCGCGAGAAGGACGGGCGGGTCGGCCTGATGATCGGCGTCCGCCCCGACACCCGGCTCGACGAGTGGAACGGCCGCGACCTGATCCGGTTCGCCTCGGCGGTGCGCGAGATCGACCTCGGCGAGGGCCGCAAGATCACGACCTCGGGCGCCAGCGTGATCTACGCCGACATCGTCGCGACGATCCGCAAGGACGGGCCGATCGTCGTGGCGGTCGCCGGGCTGTGCATCGTCGTGATGGTGCTGCTCGTCGTCGGCCGCGACGCCCGCGCGGTCGCCGTCGTGGTCGCGACCGCGCTCGGCTCGCTGCTGCTGGTCGCGGTGTGCGCGCTGATCGGCCTCCAGGTGACGTTCCTCGACTTCGTCGCGCTGCCGATCACGCTCGGGCTCGGCGTCGACTACGCGATCAACCTCGCCCACCGCCAGCACAAGGACGACGACGACGACGACCCGGCGGTCGCGCTGCGCACCAGCGGGCCGGCGGTCGTGATGTGCTCGCTGACCACGGTGATCGGCTACGGCTCGCTGCTGGTCAGCGAGAACCTGGCGATCCGCGGGTTCGGGCTGGCGTCGCTGATCGGCGAGGTGTGCTGCCTGCTGACCGCGCTGATCGTCGTCCCGGCGGTGATCGGCCTCGGCCGCGGGCTGCGGCCGCGCGGCGTCGACCGGCTCGCCGAGGTCGCGCTGGGCGAGGCGCCGCCGGTGGCGCGCTGATCGACGGACGTGTTACGACGGGGCATGGCGCCGCGCCTCTGGCCCGTCGGGATCGTCCTCGCTGCCACCGCGGCCGCCGCGTCGACCGCCTGCTCGAAGCGGAACCCGGCGTACTGCTGCACCGACGAGGCGCTGTGCCTCGACGTCGGCGGGGTCGTGCAGGGCTGCACCGGGCGCAACGAGGTGTGCGACGACGACGGCGCGCTCGAGGGCACGCCCCACACCTGCGTGCCCGACCCGGCCACGACCGGTTGTGACGGCCCCGACGACTGCGGCCCGTCCGAGCCGACGTGCATCGACCAGACGTGCGGCCCGTGCGAGATCGACGACGACTGCGCCCGGTTCGCCGACACGCCGGTGTGCGGCGCCGAGGGCGCGTGCGTCGAGTGCCACGCCGGCGCCGCGCCCGCCGAGTCGATCGACTGCCCCGCCGGCGATCCGGTGTGCACCGCCGCCGGCGCGTGCCGCGGCTGCGCCGACCACCGCGAGTGCGCCAGCGGCGCGTGCGACCTCGCCACCGGCGCGTGCGTCACCGCGGACGACGTCGTCTACGTCGACCGCGACGCCAGCGGCGGCGACACCGCGTGCACCGCGGCCGAGCCGTGCCAGACGATCGCCGACGGCCTGCTCGCCGCGACCGGCCCGCGCCGCCACGTCGTGATCGCCGCCGGCGACTACGACGACAACATCGTGGTCACCGATCGCGACCTGACGATCGTCGGCTACGGCGCGACGATGACCGCCGCGCTCAACGCGCCCGCGGTCGAGGTCGGCGCGACCGACGCCGACGTCGCGGTGTGGGGCCTGACGATCACCGAGTCGCCGACGGGCGTGCAGTGCTTCGGGATGTCGGGCTCGACCGTGCGGCTCACGCTCGGCGACGTGACGATCACCGGCAGCCTGACGCTGGGCCTCGACGCGTTCCGCTGCGCGGTCGTGATGACGCGGAGCCGCGTGCTCGACAACGACGACGGCGGCGCGCAGATCGTCAACGGCGACTTCGACATCACCAACTCGGTGTTCGCCGACAACGGCTCCGACGGCGGGTTCGGCGGCGTCTACCTCGACCAGCCGGTGACGGCGGACGTCCGGTTCGCGTTCAACACCGTCGTCGGCAACACCTCGGCGGCCGGGACCGCGGCGTTCGTGCCGGGCATCCGGTGCGAGCCGACGTTCGCGCTGCCGGCGCTGCACTCGAACATCGTCCGCGGCAACACCGGCGGGGACGGCGCGCAGGTGACGCCGACCGGCCTGTGCAGCTACGAGCACTCGCTGATCGAGCCGGCCGAGGACGGCACCGGCAACATCACCGGCGATCCCGCGCTCGACGCCACCTACCACCTCGGCGCCGGCTCGGCCGCGCTCGGCGGCGGGCGCCCCGACAGCGGCGTGATCGAGGACATCGATCGCGACGTCCGCTCGACCACGGCGCCGGACATCGGCGCGGACGAGGCGGACTGACCCGCTACTGCTTCTTGCCGTCGACCCAGCGGTAGAAGCCCTCGCCCGACTTCTTGCCGAGCTTGCCCTCGGCGACGAGCGTGCGCAGCAGCGCCGGCGGCGTGAACCCCGGGCCGATCGCGCCGGCGAGGTACTCGGCGATGCCGAGCCGGACGTCGAGCCCGACCAGATCCGTCAGCTCGAGCGGGCCCATCGGGTGGCCGTAGCCGAGCTTCATCGCGGTGTCGATGTCGGCCGCCGACGCCACGCCCTGCTCCACCATGCGGATCGCCTCGAGCCCGAGCACCAGGCCGAGGCGGCTCGACGCGAACCCCGGGCTGTCCTGCACGGTGATCGGCGTCTTGCCCCACCGCTCGGCCAGCGCGACCGCGGCGGCGACGGCCGAGGCGTCGGCGCGGTCGTGGCGCACCACCTCGCACAGCTTCATCACGTGGACCGGGTTGAAGAAGTGCATCCCGACCATCCGCGACGGATCCGCCAGCGCCGCGGCGATCGCGGCGACCGGCAGGCTGGAGGTGTTGGTCGCGATCAGCGCGTGGGCCGGGGCCAGCCGGTCGACGTCGCCGAACAGCGCGATCTTGAGCTCGAGCCGCTCCGGCACCGCCTCGATCACGCAGTCGGCGCCGCCGCACGCGTCGGCGAGGTCCTTCGCCGGGCGCAGCCGGGCGACCGCGGCGTCGCGGGTCGCGGCGTCGACCTTGCCCAGCTCGACCCCCTTGTCGAGGTTGGCCCGCACCTTGTCGACCGCGCGGGCCGCGGCGGCCGGGTCGACGTCGTAGAGGGCCGCGGCGCAGCCGGCGACCGCGGCGACGTGGGCGATGCCGTGCCCCATCGTGCCGGCGCCGAGCACGGCGACGGAGCGGACGCGATCGGCGGAGAAGCGAACCTGGGTCATGCCGCCTCATAGCACGGCCGTTCTGGTACCGTCGCCGCCGATGCCGCGGGCTCACGTCGATCCGGATCGGCTGCGGCGCGACCTCGAGTCGCTGCTCGGGGCGCGCCGCGTGTCGATGCGCGAGGGCGACCTCGACACCTACGCGCGCGACATGTGGCCGCGCCTGCTGCTGGCGCGGCGCGACGGCCGCCCGCCCGACCACCTGCCGTTCGCGGTGGTGTGGCCGGAGCACCCGCGCGAGCTGGTCGCGCTGGTCAAGCTCGCGCGGGCGCTGCGCGTGCCGATCATCCCCTACGGCGGCGGCTCGGGCGTGTGCGGCGGCGTCGTGCCGGTCCACGGCGGGATCACCGTCGACCTCAAGCGGATGACCGCGATCCGCGCGGTGTCGCGCGACGAGCTGGTCGTCGACGTCGAGGCCGGGGTCAACGGCGAGCGGTTCGAGCGCGAGCTGCGCCGCCGCGGCTACACGTTCGGCAACTTCCCGTCGTCGATCTACTGCTCGACGGTCGGCGGGTGGCTGGCGACCCGCGCCGCCGGCCAGCTCTCGACCAAGTACGGCAAGGTCGAGGACCGCGTCGCCGGCCTCACCGTCGTCACCGGGCGCGGCGAGCTGGTCGAGACCGACGGCCCGAGCCGCGCGATGCACGGCCCCGACTGGACGCAGCTCTTGCTCGGCAGCGAGGGCACGCTCGGGATCATCGCGTCGGCGCGGCTGCGGCTGGCGCCGGCGCCGCAGCTCGAGGTCTACCGCGGGTTCGAGGTCGACTCGGTCGCGCAGGGCTGCGAGGCGATCCGCCGGGTGCTGCAGCGCGGCCTGCGCCCCGCGGTCGTGCGGCTCTACGACGAGTTCGACACGTTCATCAACAGCCTGGGCAAGCGCGCGCCGACCGGCGACGCCGCCGCGCACGGCGCGCCGCGTGGCGCCACGCCCGGCTACGGCGCGCCGCACGACGACGGCCTGGCGCCGCTGCCGGCGCCCGGCGAGGGCGCGCTGCCGGTGTTGCCGCGGCCCGACCCGGCCGCGAGCGACGGCGGCGGCGACGACGACGGCGTGATCGGCAAGCTGCTCGCGCTCGCCCGCGGCAAGAAGCGTGGGCTGCGCCAGGAGGCGATCGGCCTCGCGCTCGGCAACGCGCGGCTGCTCAACCGCGTCGCGGACCGCGTCGCGCGCCGCGGCTGCCGGATGGTGATCGGGCTCGAGGGCTCGCGGATCCGCACCGAGGTCGAGGCGGCGCTGGTGTTCGCCGAGCTCGCCCACGCCGGCGCGCGCGACACCGGCGAGGTCGCGGGGCGCGCGTGGCTCGCCCACCGCTACGCCGTGTCGTACCGGATGTCGCCGACGTTCCGCGACGGCGCGTTCGTCGACACGATGGAGGTCGCGTCGACGTGGGAGCGCCTGCAGGACCTCTACCACTCGGTGCGCGAGGCGATCGGCCGCCACGCCGTGGTCATGGCCCACTTCTCCCACGCCTACCCCGACGGCTGCTCGATCTACTTCACGTTCGCCGCGCACGGCGACGACCTCGCGGAGGCGCGGCGGCTGTACGACGCGATCTGGCGCGACGGGCTCGAGGCGGCGACGCGGGTCGGCGGCACGATCAGCCACCACCACGGCGTCGGGCTGCTCAAGGCGCCGTACATGACCGGCGAGCACCGCGAGGCGATGTCGGTGCTGCACGCGCTCAAGCGCAGCCTCGATCCCGACGACATCATGAACCCCGGCAAGCTCGGGCTCGGCGCGCCGCGCGCGGCCGACGCCGCGGCCAAGGGAGGACGCGCGTGATGCCGGCCGAGGCGTTCACCCGCGAGCTCGCGGCGCGCGTCGGCGACGCCAACGTGCAGACGCTGCCGGTGGCCGCCGGCGATCCGCCGGCGTGGCAGGTGTCGCCCGGCGCCGCCGCCGAGGTCGCCGAGATCGTCCGGCTGTGCGATCGCGACGGCGTCGCGGTGCTGCCGGTCGGCAGCGGCGCGCGCCCGACGCGGTGGCGCAGCGCCGTCGGGCGCCAGCGCGTCCACGTCGCGCTGCGGCGGATGGACCACGTCGTCCACCTCGACGAGACGTCGCTGCTGGTCCACGTCCAGGCCGGCCTCACCGGCGCCGGGCTGGAGAAGGTGCTGGCGCCGCGCGGGCTGTCGATCGGCGACTACCCGGCGACGATGCTCGGCTCGACGATCGGCGGGATGATCGCCGTGCGCACGCCCGGCAAGTCGTCGGTGCGCCACGGCTTCCTCGAGGACGCGGTGCTCGGCGTGTCGGCGGTGCTCGCCGACGGCCGGACGATCCACACGCGGGTCGCGCCGCGGCGCTCGACCGGGCCGGATCTGTCGCGCGCGCTGTGCGGCAGCGAGGGCACGCTCGGCGTGATCACCTCGGTGGTGCTGCGGATCCACCGCCGCGCCGAGAGCCGGCTGGTCGCGGCGTTCCGCCTGCCGACGTGCGACGCCGCGCTCGCCGCCGCGCACCTGTCGCTGCGCGAGGAGGTCAAGCCGGCCGGCCTGCGCATCTACGACGCCGCCGAGGCGCGCGCGCACCTCGGCGCGGAGCTGCAGCAGACCGGCGTCACGCTCGACGACGGCGCCGCGCTGCTGCTGGTCGCGACCGCGGGCCCGACGGACCTGGCGGTGTGCGATCGCGACATCGTCGCCAGCGCCGTGCTCGCCGAGGGCGGCGAGGCGGTCGACACGCGGCTCGGCGAGGCGTGGTGGAAGCTGCGCGGCGGCGATCCTCGCGAGGTGCCGCCGCCGAGCTTCCAGGTCACGGTCACGCCGTCGCGTCAGCGCGCGGTCTACCACGCGGTCGGCGGCGCCGCGCGCGCGGTCGGGGCGGTGTCGCGCGCCCACGTCTCGCGGTTCGACGCCGACGGGGCGGTGCTGTTCTTCACGCTCGTCACGCCCGGCCCGGGCGGCCGCCCGCTCGACGGCGCGCGGCTCGAGGAGGCGCGCGCCGCGTGCGAGGAGGCGGCGCGCGGCGCGGGCGGCTGGCTGCTCGGCTCGCGCTCGGTCCAGTTCGATCCGTACCTCGCGGCGCTGCGCGCCGCGCTCGACCCGCGCGGGATCATGAACCCCGGCGCGCTGGTGTAGCGCACCCGATCGATACGCGGTGATCGCCTCGGCGCACGTCTGGGCGGGGTGGGTCCCGACCAGCGCTGCTCGTCGGGCGGGGCGGCGAGCCCCGTGTGATCGAGGCGACGTGCCGTGCCGGATCAGAATGCGACGGTCACGGCACTAGTGGCAGCCGCTGCCGCAGTAGCCTTCGCCCCAGTCCCCGCTGCTCTCGGGGATCGCGTCGTCGACCGCGTTGACCAGGAGCACGCCCGCGACGACGACCGCGATCACGGTGACGCCCACGCCGATCGCGACGCCGGTCGCGACCGACGAACCGTCCACGCCTGACGACTTCGCCGGCGCGGCCGGGGTCAGCTGCGAGGAGGAGGTCGCGGTGCCCGGGCGCGGCGCGCCGTAGCGATAGCCGCCGCACGCGGTGGTGAGCAGGACGATGGCGGCGAGCAGCGGGGCGAGGAGCGTCTTCATGTTCCCGGGAAGTTGCAATGGTCGGACCATTGGACAAGATGCTGTTATCATTAGAACAGCCCGCAGCCCCGGAGCGCGCGTTCGCACCGGAGCCGTGAACGGCTGGCGACCGACTGCCGGGCCCTGCCACCTCCGCCTCCGTCTCCGCCTCGCCTCCGCCTCCGTCTCCGTCTCCGTCTCCGCCTCCGCCTCCGTCTCCGTCTCCGTCTCCGTCTCCGTCTCCGTCTCCGTCTGCAAGCCCCCGCTCGTCCTGAGCAGGGCCGAGCGCCAGCGAGGCCCGTGTCGAAGGACGCTGACAGTCAGCGCTTGCGCACCGTCGTGAACGCGCTGGCGACGCGCGCGCCGCGGGCGGGCGTGGCGCGGCGGCGCGACGCGGCCGCGCGCACGCCCGGCAGGGACGCCGCGACCAGCTTGCGGCCGCGCGCGGTCAGCACGTGCGGGCGCGACCGCTCGTCGCCGGAGCCGAGCACCGTGACGAGCCCGGCCTCGCGCAGCACCGCCAGCGCGCGCGACGCGCTCGACTTGGTCTTGCCCATCGCGACGCCGATCGCCGTGACGGTCTCGCGGCCGGCGGCGAGCGCGGCGAGCGCCTCGGCGTACGGCGACGACGACGCCAGCCGCGCCAGCTCCGCGTCCTCGAGCTCGGCGCCGAGCTCGGCCTGGAGCGACAACGTCACGTCGGCGAGCGCCGCGGCGTAGCCGGCGCTGAACTCGTCGGGCGCGGGTGCCGCGGCGCCGCCCGCGCCGCCCGGCCCGCGGGTCAGCGCGCGGATGACCACGCCGAGCTGCTCGGCGAGGTCCGCCTGGTCGGGCCGCCGCCGCGACAGCGCCGCGCCCAGCGCGCTGCTCAGCGCGCGCAGCCACCGCGGGTCACCGGGCGAGCGCTCCAGCCGATCGAGGATGGCGGCGAGGTCCATGGCGATCTCCTGGTTGCGATCTCACCCTAGCCCCGCCGCAACCATCGCGCAACCGTTGACTTCGTCCGGCACCGCCCGGCCGGCGCCCTACGGCTCCTCGTCGCGCAGCCGGATCGGGCCGAAGTCCTCGGGATGATGGCCGGTCGGCGCCTTCTCGGCGTAGAACGCGCGGATCCGGTCCATGTCCGCCTTCACGTCGCCGGTGAGGTGGATCGGCGCGCCGAGGCCGGCGCGCTTGCGGCCGTAGTCGAGGTAGCCCGGGACGACCGGGACGTCGGCGCCGCGGGCGATGTGATAGAAGCCCGACTTCCAGTGCTCGGTGCGGCCGCGCGTGCCCTCGGGCGGGATGACCAGCGCGAGCCGGTCTCGCGCGCGCAGCTCGGCGACCATCTGATCGACGAGGTTGGTGTGGCGGCTGCGCTCGACCCCGACCGCGCCGAGCCGGCGCAGCAGCGTGCCCATCGGGCCGCGCAGCCAGTCGTTCTTGATCATCCACGCCATGTCGAGCCCGATGCTGCGCGCCACCGCGAGCAGCAGCACGCCGTCCCAGTTGCTGGTGTGGGGCACGGCGAGCACGACCGCCTTGTCGAACACCGGGACCGGCGGCTCGAACTCCCAGCCGGACAGGTTCAGCAGGCGCGTGACGAGGGGGCTGGGCTGCATGGGCCGCGCGATGCTACTCGGCCAGCCGCGTCACCACCAGCTCCGGCGGTGACACCTCCGAGCGGCGGACGATCGTCGGCGGCGCGAGCGTCGGGCGGCTGACCAGCAGCACGATCGCATCCTCGTCGTCAGGCCGAGCGTCGGCCGGGGCCTCGGTCGCCACGACCACGCCGTCGCTCACCGCGGGCTCGGCCTGGTTGACGACGACGACGATCGCCTGGGTCTTGCCGCACAGCCCGCGCGCGTCGCTCTCGAACACGGCGGTCTTCTCGGACCACGCCGGCACGATCACCAGCGACGGGCGCAGCGCCTCGAGCACGCGCTGCGCGCCCGGCGACAGGAAGTCCTTGCACACCAGCACCGCGACGGTGAACGCCAGCCGGCCCCATGCGTCGCACACGCCGTGCGCGCGCACCTCGGCCGGCGCGATCGCGATGTCCTCGACCTGCTCGCCGGCGAAGAACGGGTTGAACTTGGCGTGGGTCGCCTCGACGCCGGCCGACCACACGGTGGCGACGTTGCGGGCGACGCCGTCCACGGTGGCGTGGCGCGAGCCGGCGACGACCAGCAGCGGCGGCGCCGCGGCCGCGGCGAGCGTGGCGCGCAGCCGCGCCAGCGCGCCGTCGTCGACCGACAGCTCCGGGTAGACCAGCACCGCGACGCCGCGGGCGATCGCGTCGCGCGCCAGCGCGTCGACGTGCGCCTCGAGCTCGCCCGGCGCGACCGGCCGGACGTCGCCGAACGCCGGGCGCGGCGCGCTGCGCTCGCGCCACGCGAGCTCGCGGCGCGGCGAGGCGATCGGCAGCGCGGCGGCGAGCTCGGCGCCGGGCGGCGGCAGCGGCGCGACCGCGGAGGTCAGGTCGATCGCGGTGGCGATGCCGTCGGCGGCGGGCGCGATCGCGAGGCGCCGCGTGCGATCGATCGGTGGCTCGCGCCGGTCCGGCAGCGTGATCAGCGCGCCCGCGAACAGCCGGCGCAGATCGGGCTGCGCGACCGGGAACGGCTCGCCCGGCGCGACGCGCCACGCCCGGCGCTTGCGGAACAGCGGCGCGTAGCGGTGGCCGAGCGCGTCGTCGAGGGCCTCGGCGACGACGCGGGCGACGACGGCGCGCGCCGCGGGCCCGGTGATCTCGGCGTGCGCGACGCGCCACACGCCGACGACCGCCAGCGCGAGCGCCTCGGGCCACAGCCAGTCCCCCGCGACGTGGTCGCCGAGCCAGCCGGTGAGCGTGGCGCCCGCCTCGTGCAGCGCGCGGTCGACGCCGGCCGAGCGCGCCTCGCGCAGCGCCGCGGCGTGGTCGCGGCACACGCGCAGCATCGCGGCCGCGGCGCGATCGAGCTCGATCGCGTCGTCGCCGAGCGTGGCGCGCAGCCACGTCGCGAGCTCTGCGGGGACGGCGGACACGGGGCCTCGGGACCGACGGTTGTACACCCCGGGGCTGATGCGGCTCGCCCGCGGAGCGTCAGTCCGGCTCGCCGCGCCCCTGGCCCGCGTCGGAGCCGCCGCACTTCACCGGGCGCGCCCCGGGGTACGCCAGGCGCGGGCGCTTCGGATCGAAGAAGTCGCCCGGCCGCAGCGGCGCGGGCTTGGCGCGGACCGGCTGGGCGCGCAGGTGCGCGGCGATCGCGTCGCGGATCACCACGTCCGTCACCTGCACCGAGCCGTCGGGCAGGCCGAGCCGGCCGATCGCGCCGTCGCCGCCGGAGGCGAGGAAGTCGCTGGTGACCAGCGTCAGCGTGCGCTCGTCGTCGATCGTGTTGCCGCCGGCGTCGCGCAGCGTGACCTTCAGCTCGCCGCCGGCGCACTTCGCCTCGACCGTCATCCCGCCCCACGAGAAGATGCCGCTGCCCGAGTGCAGGTTGTTGACGACCAGCTTGCGCAGGTGCTTGCCGTTGAGGGTCACCAGCGCGAACCGGTTGTCGAACGGCATCGCCTCGTACAGCGCGCCGTAGGTGAGCGGTCCCGCCGGCAGATCGGCGCGCAGCCCGCCGCCGTTGGTCAGCGCGACGTCGGCGTCGGACCGCAGCGCGAGCATCCAGTCGACGATCAGGTTGCCCTCGGGCGACTCGCGGTCGTAGGCCTTGGGGAACGGCGCGGCGAGCTCGGTCGGGCCGAGCCGCTCCTGGCGCAGCTCCTGCGCCGGCGCCATCGCGCGCGCGACGATCGCCGCGATCGCCGCGTCGGGCACGACCGGCGCGCCCTCGTACTCGCCCGGATCGCACGCGGCCGCCGGCACCGGCTTGCCCTCGGGGTCGAGCGCGCACAGGTCCTGCGGCGCGCGGATCGTGCTGGCGACGACGCGGCCGTCGGCGTTGATCCGCAGGTCGACGCGGCCGAACGCGCGGCCGCTCGAGTACGACTCGATCACGGCGATGTCGTTGACCCGGTGGGCCATCGCCGCGTGGGTGTGGCCGGCGATGATCACGTCGACCAGGCCGCGCGGCAGCGCGTTGGCCATCAGGAACAGCTCCTCGTCGGTCTCGCACGACGAGGTGTCGGCCGGGTTGGTGAGGTCCGCGCACTTGCTGCCGACGTGGGCCGAGACGATCACGACCTCGGCGCCGGCGGCGCGCAGCCGCTCGGCCTCGCCGTGGACGGCGGCCGCCGGCTGGAGCATCGCCAGCCCGACGAAGTTCGCGGGCATCGTCGTGAACGGCGTCGCCTCGGTCGTGACGCCGATGATCCCGACGTCGACGCCGGCGGCGTCGACCACGACCGACGCCGGCATGTTCGGCCACTTGATCCGCGTGCCGGACTCGACGTCCGTGATGTTCGCCGTCAGCAGCGGGAACTTCGCCTCGACCGCGCGCGCCTTGAGCGCGCCGCGCGGATCGTCGTCGGCGGCCTCGACCGTGGCGGCCGGGCCGGGCGGCCCGAAGTCGAACTCGTGGTTGCCGATCGCGGCGGCGGTGTAGCCGAGCGCGTTGTACGCCTCGATCACCGCGGCGCCCTCGTTGAGGTTCGACTCGAGCGTGCCCTGGAACATGTCGCCGGCGTCGAGCAGCACGACCGCGCCGCCGTCGGCGGCGCGCGCGGCGCGCAGGTTGGCGACGTAGCCGGCGAGGATCGGCAGGCGGTCGAGCGCGCCGTGCAGGTCGTTGGTGCCGACGATCGACAGCGTGACGCTGCCGCGCGCCGCGGCGACCGGGCGCTTCGGCGGCGGCTCGCCGCCGCGCGGGCAGGCGACGAGCAGCGCCGCGGCGGCGAGGCCACCGACGACGACGACCCCGAGCGAGACAGGACGGAGCAGGCGCATCGGCGCCAGTATGCCCGCTGGCCGCCGCGCGGTCACCCGTCGTTCGAGTGCCTCGGGAGCTGCGGCCCCGGCCGTCTCCGCCTCCGTCTCCGTCTCCGCCTCCGTCTCCGCCTCCGTCTCCGTCTCCGTCTCCGCCTCCGTCTCCGTCTCCGCCTCCGTCTCCGTCTCCGTCTCCGCCTCCGTCTCCGTCTCCGTCTCCGTCTCCGCCTCCGTCTCCGTCTCCGTCTCCGCCTCCGTCTCCGTCTGCAAGCCCCCGCTCGTCCTGAGCAGGGCCGAGCGCCAGCGAGGCCCGTGTCGAAGGACGCTGACAGTCCGCTGGCCGGCGGACGCGGCGC
>WYBA01000410.1 GCA_011526095.1 Myxococcales bacterium
GGCTCCTGGGCGGTCTGCTGCTGCTCGTGCTGTCTCCGGGGACGTCTCACTGTCCGTGCTCTCTCACCCGATCCTGAGGGGATTTCCAGTTCCTGGAAGTGTCAACCTGCCGACGGGAAACACCGTAACGGCGCCGTTCGCGACGGCCGAGATCATATGGAATCTCGGCGTCACCTTGATGCCGAGCTCCTCGACGGGGTGGCCCTGGAGCCGCGTGCGCTTCGATGTGCCGAGGTACGCGTGGAGAAGCGCGTGGAATGTCTCGAATCCAGCGAGGAACGTGATGATGCGAGTGCGGCTGATCATGGGCGCTCTCCTGGCTGTCTTCTGCGGTCTACCACCAACGGTCATCCGGGCCCATCCGACGCCCTCCAGTTGTGAGCCATGTCCGACGACGACTCCGTAGATCTTCGTCACGCGACCCCGGCATACCGGCGTGCCTTGTGGATCGTCGTCCTACTCAACGTCGTGTACGGCGGCATCGAGCTGGGCGCCGGCTTCTTTGGCGCCTCGCAGGCCCTCAAGGCCGACGCGCTCGACTTCGTCGGTGACAGCCTGATCACGTTCCTCGGCCTCATCGCGATCGGCTGGAGCACGCGGTGGCGTGCGCGGTGGCGTGCACGGTTCGCGCTCGTGCAAGGCATCTTCCTCGCGCTCCTCGGCCTGGGCGTCGTCGGGGTCACGATCTACCGCGTCGCGGTGCTCGGAGAGCCCGAGGCCGGCGTAATGGGCGCGTTCGGCGCCGGTGCCTTGGCGGTGAACGTCGTCGCGGCGCTCCTGCTCGTCCCGCACCGCAAAGGCGACGCCAACGTGCGCGCCGTCTGGCTGTTCTCGCGCAACGACGCGATCGGGAACGCCGCCGTTGTCGTCGCCGCCGGGCTCGTCGCATGGACCAGCACACCGTGGCCCGATCTCGTCGCGGCGTTCGCGATCGCGGCGTTGTTCCTGAAGTCGGCGTGGTCGATCGTCCTCGATGCCCGAAGGGACCTCCGGACGGCATCGAGCGACCAGGAAGCCGCCCCATGAAGGCGATCCGCGCCTACGTTCGCGAGCGGAAGGCCAAAGCGGTCGTGCGCGCGCTCGTCGCCCAGGGGCATCCTCAGGTCGTCGCGACTCCGGTGATGGCGTTCGGCGACGCACTCCGCGGAGAGAGCCTCGGGTTCTCCGGCAGGATGGAGATGACGTACGAACGGATCGTCCTCATCGAGGTCATCTGCCGCGATGAGCGCGTCGACGAGACCCTCGAGACGATCTTGCGGTCCGCTCGAACCGGCGACGGCGGTGACGGCGCGGTCTTCGTGGTGCCGATCGACGTCGGTGTGCGGATCCGCGACGGCGCGCGCGGTTCCGGCATCCTCGGCCAGTGACGAGCGAGCACCGAGGCCCGCCGGCGCGCGCAAGGGTCGGCCTCAACCGCCGACGATGAGAAATCGTGGGCGAGAAATCGTCGGCCATTTCATCGCCTGGACCGATCGTGTACTCTCGTGACAGGGGCTTCTTCTTAGCGAGCCAGGCGCCGCCAGATTTCTCCACGATAACCGATAGATAGATGCGCCAGCAGGGCCCCCGCTACGACTAGAAACCCGCGGAGTTGCTCCCGCGGGTTTCGCCTTTTTCGGAGTCCTGCGCCGCGATGAGCACCGAGCAACCGCGCAACCCGCTGCACGGGATCACGCTCGAGCAGATCGTGACCGAGCTCGTGGCCCACTTCGGCTGGGCGGAGCTCGGCCAGCAGGTGCCGATCCGCTGCTTCAACGAGCAGCCGAGCGTGCCCTCCAGCCTGAAGTTCCTGCGCCGCACGCCGTGGGCGCGGGCGAAGGTGGAGAGCCTCTACCTGTTCATGCTGCGGGAGAAGAAGCGGCGCGGGTGAGGTGGGCTATTACCAAGAAACTTGGTCATATCACCAAGAATCTTGGTAATGATGAACTGCCGTGGTGACCGTGATCGAGCGACCGATCCAGCTGTTTGGTAACAGGAATCGGACAGCCATCCTCCTGGCGATCCGCCTGCTGGAGGAGACCTACGCCTCGGAGCTCGCGGCGATGCTCCAGCTGCGGGTCTACACCGTCCAGGCGGCGCTGGCCTCGTTCGAGCGCGAGGGGGTGATCGCTGGAAGACTGCTCGGGCGTACGCGCCGCGTGTCGCTCGACCCGCGCTACGTCGCCGCGAAGGAGCTGTCCGCGCTGCTTTGGAAGCTCGGCCAGCAGGACGTCCCGCTGCAGGCCGCGCTCGCGTCGCGTCGTCGACGCCCGCGCCGAAGCGGAAAGCCCGGGCTGTGATCGACGCGGCGAGCACATTGGTCGACGTCGCGTTCGCCGTCTGCGACGCGCTCGCCGGCGCGGGCGTGACCGCGGTGATGTCGGGCGGCAGCGCCGCGACCTTCTACGCGCCGGATGCGTGCCAGTCGGACGACGTCGACTTCATCATCACGTTCGGCGGAGGGCCCGCGGCGGTCGATGCGCTCGAGCGCCTCGGCTACCTTCGTCGCGGCGACTACTACGAGCACCCCACGTCGAGGTTTCCGCTGGAGTTCCCGTCCGGGCCGTTGATGGTCGGCGAGGACCTCATCGGGGCATGGGCGACCGAGCGCCGCGGCTCGCAGGTCTTGCACGTGCTGACCGCGACGGATTCTTGCCGTGACCGGCTCGCACAGTTCCTGTTCTGGAACGACTTCAGCGCGCTCGAGCAGGCGCTCGCGATCTGCCGCGCGCAGCGTGCTCATGTCGATCTCGAGCTCGTGCGCGCGTGGTGCATTCGCGAGCGCCAGCCGGAGAAGCACGGGCTCTTCGTCGAGCGGTTGCGACGCATGGGGCTCACGTAGCCGCGTCGGGGCGCTTGGTCGCGGCGCGGTCCATGTCCGCGGGTCGAGCTGGCGCCGTCGCGGTCCTCGGACATCGCCGGGCGCGCGGGTACGCTCAGAAGCCGAGCGCGGTCTTCGCGTCCTCGTACGAGGCGGCGTGCGGGATGCCCATCGCGTCGAGGACGCTCATCATGTCGGCGCCGCTGGCGGCCTCGGTGAACAGGACGAGGATGGAGTTCCCCGTCTCGAGGGCGTTCTGGTTGCAGCTGTCGAACGTGAAGGTGTGCTGGGGGTGGAACACTCCGTTCATGAACGAGTCGTCGAGGAGGCCGGCGTTCCTGACGTGCCAGAAGTAGCAGTTGCCGATGTCGTGGATCTCGTCGAGCGCGGCGCAGCCGTCGTCGAAGTTCGCGCCGCGCAGCCCGATGGGGCCGAACTCGGCCTCGGGGAGGTGGCCCGAGACGAAGGCGAGCGCGTCGGCGACGCCCTCGTTGAGGCAGCTCGGGTTGCCCGCGAACGGCGGGGTGAGCTCGTCGAACAGCTCGTGGGCGAACTCGTGGGCGAAGCGAGGGAAGACCGTCGGGATGATGCCGCCCATGGCGGCGATGTAGTCGGGGTTGCCGTAGTTCGTCGTCACCGTGCCGTCGCCGTACGAGAAGTTGCCCTCGCCCCCGGACGCGCCGGCGAGCTCGCTCGGCAGGAACAGCCCGTGGACGTGCTCCGACGTGAGCCCCGTGATCGTGCGCTCGTCGGCGATCGCGGTCTGTCCCTGGGCGTGCAGGTCGGCGGCGGCGGTCCCGGTGTCGTAGCTCGGGTGCGCGAAGAACACGCTGTCGAGCGTGGCCGAGGTGCGCGAGCTCGAGGTGAAGTCGAGGTGCGTGTCGCCGCCCCACACCGGCGCGACGGCGTAGTAGCTCACCGTCACGTCGAGGTCCGAGTGGAGCTCGATCGCCGGGGCGTACGCGGTGACCAGGTGGGCGAGCACCGCGGCCCCGCCGCTCTCCACTCGCAGCGACAGGCCCTCCGCGGCGACCACCGGGAAGAACACGCCGCTGATCGTGCGCCCGTCGACGCGCGGGATCACCGTGGTGTGGCGAGACGGCGTGCACGTCGGCGCGGCGGCGGGGCAGACGTAGATCACCGCGGGGTCCGTCGCGCACGACGAGGTGTCGCAGTACGACAGCCACGGCGGCAGCCGCGCGGGGCCGGCGTCCGGGTCGACGCCGGCGTCGGCGGGGCCCGCGTCTGCCACGGGCCCATCGACGCCGGTCGCGTCGGGGGCGGCGGGCGCGTCGGTCGGGCTGGCGTCGACGCCGGCCGACGATCCGCCAGAGCAACCCGCCGCGAGGGTCGCGGTCAGGAAGAGCGAGCACGCGATGCGCTTCGTCGACACGGCCGTCGGTACCGCGCCCCGCGGGCGGGGGCAAGCGTGGCCTCGGACGGCGGCGCAGCGGATCGAAGCTCGGCGGTCCCTGGCGCCGTCACGTCGGGCCGATGCTGCGAACTAGCACGGCGAGCAACTGCCCCGGGTCACCAGTACCTCGCGCGGTCGGGGATCACCCAGCGGATGCCGCCGCGCGGATCGGTGACGTCGCCGGCGCGGCGCGGGATGACGTGCGCGTGGAGGTGCGGGACGGTCTGTCCGGCCGCCGGACCGTCGTTGATCCCGATCGTGAAGCCGTCGGGGGCGTGCGCCCGCGCCGCCTCGGCGCGCGCGCGCTCGATCGCCTCCACGACGGCGAGGCCCTCCGCGGCGGTGAGCTCGGCCCACCGCTGGACGTGGCGGCGCGGCACGACGAGCAGGTGGCCGGCGGCGACGGGGAAGCGGTCCTGGATGCAGACGACCAGCTCGTCCTCGAACACGACGCGGTCCCGATCTGGAGGGCAGAAGGGGCAGGTCATGGCCCGAGCGTACGGCATCCGCCGTCGTGGCTACCCGACGGTCGTTCGCGAGATCAGCAGTGGAGCACGGGCGAGCAGGCGTGCCAGCGCGGCGTCGCCGCGGCCGGCGCGCTCGTCGTCCTGGAACGCGGCGATGGTCCCGGCGGTGGCGGCGACGCACTGCAGGAACTCGACCGAGCCGGCGGGCGTGGTGACGGGGGCGAGCTGTGGATCGCGCGCGAACACGAGGTGCTCCCAGTCGGCGTGCGGGCGCAGGACGCCCGGCATGCCCTGCCACCAGTGGCCGTGACCGAAGGCGCGGCCGGTGCGGTGGACTCGACGGGCGAGGAGGTTGAGTAGCTGCAGCGGCCAGGTCGGCGCGTTCGCGGCGGGGAGGTCGGCCATCGAGCGTGCGACGTCGCCCACCAACCCGTTGTCCCTGCTGTACGAGCAGGAGTACGAGGTGCGTGTAGTACGTCGTCCAGCCGCTCGCGTGCTGGAGCTTCACGCACCGAGGTGCAGCCGTTGCCTCCCCTTGGGGGCGCGGCGCGGTGAGCCCCAGCCATCCGAGATCTCGGGACGCCGGTCGGCGAGGTCAGGACCAGGAACGATCCACGGCCCCGCGACCGCAGCGCTGCTAGCGATGTTGGCCTCGACGCGGGCGTCTCGGGCTTGCCGCGCCAACGGTCCGCCGCGTAGCCGGCAGCGAAGGCGTCGCCGAGTCCGAGCGCCGCATAGGTCAGCTCATCGCCGCACACGTTACCCCTCCTTTCGAAGTGTCCAGATCGGCGGCTGGCGTCGGCCCGCCACGATCAGCCTGGCGCGCACCGTCTCGTCGTCGCCGACGAAGCCGTGTTCACCGCGCGCGACGCGCACGTCGGCGAAGCCGCATCACACCGCCGCCGCGATCACGCCGTCGGCGCCGTCACGCGAACGCGCGAAGAACCAGAGAAGCACCGGCCCGCCGCCACTCCAAGTTTTGGGCGCAGCGCAGTCAGGCTGCGCCGCCGGTAGTCCCCGATCGATCCCGGCATTTGCGGCTCGGGGATCGGTTGCTGGGCGAGTCGCCGCCCACGTGTCAGCCCCGCGAGTATCATCAGCCGCGGATGGCTTACGACCTGACCAGACTAGCCCGAGCCGCGGGGCCGACTCGGACCACGTCCAGGGCGGCCGAGCCCATTCCCGTCCCGCCGTCCGGACCTACCCCTTCCGAGCGCTTGCGCAACCGTTGCCGCGCGCTCGCGGAGGCCACACCTCCGAAGCTGCGGCACGCCTACGCGCGGACGTTTTGCGCCGACATCGTCGAGCGCTTCTGGCCGAAGGTGAAGGCTCGCGGCAAGTTCGCGCTACGCGCCGCGCCTGGAGAGGACAAGGGGGCGACGCTTCGAGCGGACGCGCTAGCCGTGGCGGACGAGGTAGCCGCGCACGCTGCTTCGATCGCTATCGACGATGCTGGATACCTGATTGGGCGGATCTATGCGGCGATGCTTCCGGACGAGTTCCGCGCCGCACACGGCGTGTACTACACGCCACCAATCCTCGCGGGTCGCCTTCTCGATCTCGCAGAGGCGGCTGGCGTCGACTGGAAGCACGCTCGCGTGCTGGACCCCGCTTGCGGTGGCGGCGCCTTTCTTGGTCCCGTTGCGCGACGCATGGCCCAGCATCTCCGCGGAGCTGATCGACGACTGCTCCTGCGCAACCTGTCAACCCGTCTGCACGGCTACGAGATCGATCAGTTCGCAGGGTGGCTCTCGGCGGTGTTCCTAGATGCAACACTCGTAGAGGAGCTTGGCATCGTGGGCGGCGATGACCTGGCGGTCGTGACCGCGTGTGACGCGCTTCTACAGCACGAGCAGCCGGGGGCGTACGATCTCGTCGTCGGCAACCCCCCGTATGGACGCGTCACGCTGAAGGCTGCGCAACGGGCCACCTACCGGCGCAGCCTCTACGGGCACGCAAACCTCTATGGCTTGTTTCTCGACCTGGCGCTAAGGCGCTCCACGGCGGACGGGGTGATCGCGTTTGTTACGCCGACCAGCTTCCTTTCCGGCGAGTACTTTCGGAATCTTCGTTCGTTGCTCGTCAAGGATGCCCCGCCGGTGTCGCTGGATTTCGTTTCACAGCGAGCCGGCGTGTTCGACGATGTGCTGCAGGAAACGACGCTGGCGGTCTTCAAGGCCGGGGCCGCGGCGACGCACACCGACGTCCATTTCTTAGAGGTGGCACCAGATCGCGTCACCGTCCAAAAGGCCGAGCGAGCCGCACCACCCGAGGATGCGCGCCCGTGGATCGTGCCCCGGACGCCATCGAGCGCGGGCCTTGCTGCTCGCCTGCGAACGATGACGGCACGGCTTGCTGATTGGGGCTACCGCGTCAGCACGGGCCCGCTCGTCTGGAACCGCTTCAAGCCTCGCCTCCGGAATCAGCCGAGCAAGGGTACAGTGCCGCTCGTCTGGTCAGAGGCTGTCGCGGTGGACGGCGAGTTTTCGTTCCGCGCGGCGCGACGCAACCACGCCCCGTACTTCGTGGTGAAGCCCGACGAAGAGTTCTTGCTGGTCCGCAAGCCATGCGTCTTGCTCCAGCGCACGACGGCGAAAGAGCAGCCGCGCCGACTCATTGCGGCCGAGCTTCCACGCGCGTTTCTCGAGGAGCAGGGGGGGGCGGTCACCGTTGAGAATCACCTAAACATGCTCGTGGCGACCGTGGAGCGTCCAGCGGTCGATTCGACTGTGCTCGCGGCGTTCCTCAACTCGGCGGCCGCCGATCGGGCGTTCCGGTGCATCAGCGGATCTGTGGCCGTGTCGGCGTACGAGTTGGAGTCGATGCCAATTCCGTCGGCTGAGCTAATGTTGAAGGTGGCCGCTGCCGTTGCGGCTGGTCGCACGCGTGCAGACGTCGAGGCACTGTGCGCGGAACTCTACGGGGTCGAGTGACGCTGCCGCCATACATGGCGTGGCACGAGATTCATCAACGGCTATCGCTGATCTTCCCCGACGGCTCACCGTTCCGGCAGTACTGCGCGCGAGAGATCGCGGCCAAGACGGTCTTCGCGATGATGTACGTGGGTGCCGTCGATGGCTCCGGTCGCGCGGTTGCTCCGAAACACGTGTACCGAATGTCTGATGACCAAGCGGCGAGAACGAGTGAGGCGGAGCGCTTGGCCTACGGCACGGATGCGCAGAAGGCCGGGTTTGTGGGGCGCGGTACGGCTTGGTATGCCGACACGACGCGCGAGCCTATCCGCGACGAGACGCTCCGGAACGGCCTGATCGCAGTCGGTGCGGCACGGGATGATAAGTTGATTGCGACCACGTCATCGAAGCCGCGTTACACGTTGGCGCCAGACTTCGCAGCGCTGTTCGATCCATCCGTGACAGGCGAAGCGCTGGACCGCGAGATCAAGAAGTGGCAGGCGGCGCACCTCTCCGCGGCGGCGCTGGCGACCATCTCGCTGTATCGCGCTGGCGCGGTCGGGGATGCCTCTGGCATGACGATCCACTTCCCTAGTGGGGAGACGCGCAGGATGGGAAGCGGTCTCAGTTCCGTGATCGCCAAGGCGGTAATCGAGGAGTTTGCCCCTCGTTTCCTCGCGCAACCGGCCGTGCTCTGGGTAAGCGAGAGCGGCAGGAAAGTGGTGCAGCGGGACGACACGCTCGCGAGACGTCTCAACCTCAACATTGATCCGGCGCGCAGCCTCCCAGACGTGATCCTTGTCGACGCTGATCCGGAGAAGTTCCTGATCGTGTTCGTAGAGATCGTCGCGACCGATGGGCCCATCACGTCGCTTCGACGCGGGGAGCTAATGGCGATCGCCGCGGAAGGTGGATTCGGAGAGGATCGTGTTGCGTTTGTGACGGCTTACCTTGAGCGCGACCACGCCGCTTTCAAGAAGACATTCAGCTCGCTCGCCTGGAATTCGTTTGCCTGGCTCGCCTCGGACCCGCAGCACATCGTTGCGCTCATGGACACCACCAACGTCGGCCGGGCCAAGCTGCACGACCTGTTGACCGTGCGCAAGGATTAGACTCCGCGCGCCTGAGGAGGCCCGATGATCAGACGCTCCAGTCCGCAGGACATCAGCTGGTTCCTGGATCTTCGTCGTGGGAAGCAACTGGATCTGAACCCTCCATACCAGCGTCGGAGCGTCTGGAACGCACGGGACCGACGCTTCTTCTTGGATACTGTGTTTCGAGGGTATCCGTGCCCGCCGATCTTCTTGCACAAGTCAGTCGGGGTGTCGGATCAGGCGATCTATTCCGTCGTGGACGGCAAGCAACGCTTGCAGACGTTGTTTGCCTTCGTAGACGGGGAGGTTTCGATCGCGCACGACTACGGCGATGATCGTTTCAACGACAAGACGTGGGACAAGCTTCACCAGGCCGAAAAGCAGGTGTTCTGGGACTACGTCCTGCCCGTCGAATTCTTGACCTTCGACGCGGCGGATCCTCACGAGGTGAACCAAGCCTTCGATCGGCTGAACCGGAACATGCGCAAGCTCGATCCGCAGGAGTTGCGGCATGCGCGATGGGACGGCTGGTTCATCAAACTCGTCGAAGGCGAGGCTGAAAAGCCTCTCTGGCGACAGCTTGGCGTCGTGACGAATGCGCGCTCGAAGCGTATGAAGGATGCGCAGTTCATGTCCGAGCTTCTGCTCGTTGCGATCGAGGGAAGACAGATCGGGTTCGATCAGGACGCGCTCGATAACGCCTACGCCAGGTATGACGATCTTGAGGAGCTTGAGACCCCGGTTGATACCGTCGTCATCTCCGAACGCGTTGAAAGCTCCAAAAACTACTTGCGTGATGCTCTGGACGCGAACGCGGCCGTGAAGACCTTCGCGGCGACGTTCACGAGCTTCTATACGCTGTGGGTGTTAGTGACTCTGCACCAATCCGACCTGCCGCCGGCCGCGAAGTTCGCCGACGCCTACGTTGGGTTCATGACCGCAGTGCGAGACGCGGCCGAGAACAGTTCCGCTGATCCGAATGTGCAGCAGTACGCACAAGCCGCCCGTGGCGCGAGCACGGACCTCGCCCCACGCACGCGGCGATTGGAGGCGCTGCGGGCCTACATCGCCGCGAGCGTGTAACGTGAAGATTCCGCAGTCCGTTCGGGTGCTCTACCAGGACGTTCGCCCGCGGTATGAGCAGCTGAAGTCCGCAGTGGATGCGCTGATCGCTAGGAGCAAGGTCGCGCGCTGGCACTATGAGTCGCGCCTGAAGGCAGAGGAAAGTTTTGCGCTCAAGGTCGAAACTGGGCGGGTGCCAGATCCGGGTGCCATGGAGGACTTCTTCGCATGCACCCTCGTCGTCGAGAATCGGGCTCGCGTCGACGAGGCGGAGCGGCTCGTCTGTGGCATGTTTTCACTCGAAGGGCGGCGGCCGCGTGACGCCAAGCAGACGCACCTCACTCCCTCAAGTTTTGAGTTCGACGATCTGCGCCTGTACGTTGCGTGGCGCGATGATCCCTCGCAACGGCCAACCGGACTTGATGGGCTCAGGTTCGAGGTTCAGGTCAAGACTTTTCTGCAGCACGCGTGGGGAATCGCCACGCACGATTTCCTCTACAAGGCCGACCATGTGGACTGGGGTGAGGCACGCATAGCCTTTCAGGTGAAGGCGATGCTGGAGAATGCCGAGTTGTCCATCAGCGAAGCAAAAGCGCTCGCCGGGTCAGGGATGTTGGGCAGGGAAGACCGGTCGCACGAGTCCCTTGGAAAGACGCTCGTCGAACTCCGCCGTCGTTGGGGAGCCGACCGCTTGCCAAGTGATTTGAAGCGACTCGCTCAGAACCTTGAAGATGTAGCATCCGCTCTCTCGGTCAAGATGCCCGACCTGTGGGAGGTCGTGGATCAGGCAACGGCCTCCGGCCTGGGGGCGGAGACGCTCGACTTGTCACCCTACGGGGCCGTCATCGCTGCGCTCGTTGCAGCACGAGGCGCAGCGCTTTTCGATTCGCTGGCGGGGGGCAAGAAGACTGTCTTTGTGCCGTACGAGGTCACGCTGCCGGACCTCCGCGACGATGTTCGGAAGAAGGTGATTCGCACCATGGCGCCCAGCAGCACGTTGACCTTCAGCGCAGACGTGCTGATCCTCGACAAGGATCCGGCCGAGTAAGATGCCACCGCCAACGCTGACGGAGATCGAGACGCCAGTGACCCGGCTGCGCGACGCGCGGGCGCGCGGCTGCGAGCTGGCGATGATCGCCGCCAGCGTCGGCTCGCAGTCGCAGCGCAACGCGGAGCGCAACGGGTTCCGGATCGCGTACACGCGCACGAAGTGGTCGCGGCCGCTCCGGTAGGCCCGGTGACGGGCCGCGCCGGCGCGGCGCGCGTCACGCCGGGCGCAGGGTGGCGTAGCGCTCGAACAGCAGGGCCGGGATCGGGTGGGCGAGGCGCCAGGTGACCGCGATCGGGCGGTCCCCGGTGTGGGTCTCGTACGTGGCGGGGCCGAGGAACGCGAACGGCGCGGCGGGGGCGGTGCGGACGAACAGGTAGAACCGCCAGCCGTTGGTGGCGCTCTCGACGTAGCGGCGGCCGGAGGGGCGCGAGACGCTGGCGGCGGCCTGGGTCTCCCAGTGGAAGTGGGTCGGGCTGATCGCGTAGTCGCGGTAGCGCGTCGTCGGCGAGAAGCCCTTGCCGGACTTGTCGAGAGTGATGAACAGGAGCTCCTGGCGGGTGTCCTCGAGCTTGAGCACGCCGGCCTGGAGGTTGAGCGGCTTGTCGCCGGCCTCGACGTAGCCGACGGCCGCGACGATCTCGCGGCGCACGTAGTGGCGGTGCAGCGCGAGGGGCCAGGCCGGTACGGGCGCGACGCTGTCAGGGAGCGCGACGCGATCCTCGAGGACCTCGCGCAGCTCCTCGAGCTCGGCGACGATCGGCGGGCGGGCGGCGAGGTAGGCGACGACGTCCTCGGCGGCGCGCAGGACGCCGCGGTCGGCGAGTCGGGACTCGAGCATCAGGACGCGGCGGCGCGCGAGGTCGTCGAGCGCGAGCGGGGCGCCGCGGGCGGCGGCGGCGAGGACGTCGCGGTAGGTGCGCAGGCGCGCGGGCTCGTCGACGTGCTGCAGGCGGCCGAGGCGCCGGCTGAGCGCGTCGACCTCGTCGGCGCCTGCGGCGCCGGCCGGCGCGCACGCCGCGAGCCCGGCGGCGCGCTGCAGCGTGGTCCAGCCGCCGGCGTCGTAGACGTCGTCGAGGTCGCGGCCGGTGAGCTCGAGGAACCGCGCGAGCGAGGGGCGCGCGCCGTCGGTGGACAGCTCGCGCAGCTCGTTCGCCAGGCGGCGCGCGCCGCCCAGGCTCGCGCGCAGCGAGGCGAGGATCTGCTCGCGCGCGACCGGGTCGAGCTGGAGCACGCAGCCCGACGGCAGGTACGGGAAGTCGCGCGCGACGGCCTCGCGCAGGTGCCCGCGCGGCACGCCGGTGAACGCGGCGAGGATCGCGTCGAACCGGAACTCGTCACGGTGCTGGCCGATGAAGTCGAGCACCAGGCAGGTCGACTTGCCCCGGTGGTGGCGCAGGCCGCGCCCGAGCTGCTGCAGGAACAGGGTCGCGCTCTGGGTGGGGCGCAGCAGCAAGAGCGTGTCGACGAACGGCAGGTCGACGCCCTCGTTGTAGAGGTCGCAGGTGAACAGGACGTTGACCTCGCGGTCGCGCAGCCGCGCCGGCGCCTCGTCGCGCTGGGGGCTGTCGCCGTGGACGGCGAGCGCCGGGATGCCCGCGGCGTTGAACCGCGCCGCCATCAGCTCGGCGTGCGCGACGCTGACGCAGAAGCCGAGCGCGCGGATCGCGCGCACGTCGGCGACGCGCTGGACGAGCTGGTGGCGGACGAGGTCGGCGCGCGCGTGATCGCCGGTGTAGAGGTCGCCGAGCGCGGCGGCGTCGTAGCCGGTGCGGGTCCAGCGCACGCGCCGCAGGTCGACGCCGTCGGAGATGCCGTAGTACTCGAACGGGACGAGCAGCTGGTCGTCGAGCGCGTGCCACAGCCGCAGCTCGGCGGCGACGTGGCCGTCGAAGTCGGGCAGCAGCGACTGGCTGTCGCTGCGCTCGGGGGTGGCGGTGAGCCCGACGAGCAGCTCGGGGCGCAGGCGCGGGACGAGGGCCTGGTAGGACCGCGCCGGGACGTGGTGGCACTCGTCGACGACGACGTGGCGGAAGTGCTCGGGTCCGAGCCGGCCGAGCAGGTCGCCGGCGGCGGCGCTCTGGATGCTGGCGAACACGTGCTCCCACCGCTCGGGGCGGTGATCGCCGACCCACAGCTCGCCGAACGACGCGTCCTGCAGGGCGTAGCGGAAGGTGCGGCGCGCCTGGTCGAGCAGCTCGGCGCGGTGGGCGAGGAACAGCAGGCGCGGCGGCGTGCCGGCGGCGGCGGCGTGGCGCGCGTAGTCGAGCGCCGCGATCACGGTCTTGCCGGTGCCGGTGGCGGCGACGACGAGGTTGCGACGGCGGCCGTGCACGGCGCGCTCGGCGGCGAGGCGGTCGAGGATCGCCTGCTGGAACGGCAGCGGGTGGAGCGCGACGAGGAAGCCGTCGCGCTCGTCGCGGCTGTCGGTCGCGGAGAGCGCGCGGTGCAGGCGCGCGCGGTGCGCGGGATCGTCGGGGGCGTAGGGCTCGAACTCGTCGTCGGCCCACAGCGTGTCGAACGTGCCCTCGAACTTGTCGAGGACGTGGGCGAGGTCGCCCGCGGTGAGCTTGACCATCCACTCCTGGCCCGGGCCGAGCGCGGTGTGGGTCCAGTTGGCCGAGCCGACGTAGGCGGTCGACAGGCCGGTGCCGCGGTGGAACAGCCAGGCCTTGGCGTGCAGGCGGGTGCGGCGGGTGTCGTAGGACACCCGCACCTCGGCGCCGGGCAGCCGCGCGATCGCGTCGAGCGCGGCGACCTCGGTGGTGCCGGTGAACGTGGTCGTGAGCAGGCGCAGGCGCGCGCCCGGGCGGCGCGCGAACCGGTGGAGCGCGTCGAGCAGGGCGCGCACGCCGCCGAGGGTGACGAACGCGACGATCGCGTCGACGCGATCGGCGGTGGCGAGCTCGCGCGCGAGCTCGTGGCCGAACGACGGCTCGCGCGGGCTGCGGGTGAGCAGCGTCGACGTCGTCAGCGGCGTCTCGGGGCGGATCGGGACGGCGCCGCGGTGCAGGGCGAGCAGGCGCTGCGCGGGCGCCGGGACGCGCTGGTCGAGGATCTCGGCCGCGTCGTCGGCCGGCGCGAGCGCCGCGAGCTGGTCGAGCAGCGCGCCGGCGAGCTGGCGGGCGCGCTCGGCGCGCGCCGCGGCGGGCAGGGCCGCGAGCGCGCGCTCGACCTCGCGCGCGACGAGCCGGCCGAGCGCGGCGGGCGCGTCCTCGTCGCCGAGCGGCTCGAGCTCGCGCGCCAGCGTCGTCGCGTCGAGCGCGCGCGCCAGCGCCTCGGTGACGACGTGCTCGTAGACGCCCTCGGGGAGCGCGCGCGGGCGGGGCGGCACGGGTCGATCGTACACGGCGCGCGCGGGCGGCGAATCCTCCCGCACGGAGGATCACGTGGGGGCGGTGCGGTCCGTGAGAGCGCGGTCAGGGCGGCGTCGTGGCGGATTTGTGGCCCGCGCGCCCGGACGGGGCGAACCTCGTGCCAGGTGAAGCCCGACCTGATCGACAGCCCGGCGCCGCCCCGCGCGCCGCATAGCCTGGACGCGCTGCTCACCGGGTGGCGCGAGCTCGGCAGCCCGTGGCTGCTCGCCGACATGCTGACGGTGCTCGCGGTCGCGCTGGTCCTGGGCGCGGCGATCGCCTACCACCCGTCGACGCGGCGGCGGGCGTCGAGCTTCGAGGACGTCGAGCAGCCCAAGACGATCCTGCTGTACTCGATGGTGGCGGCGATCGTGGCGCTGATGGTCGAGGTGCAGCCGGCGATGGCGTTCGTGATCTTCGGCATCGGCGGGCTGCTGCGCTTCCGCACCGACACCGGCAGCGCCAAGGACACCGGGCGGGTGATCCTCGTGACGGTGGTCGGGCTGAGCTGTGGGCTGAAGATCTTCGTGGTCGCGGTGCCGGCGACGGCGATGGGCTGGGGCCTGATCTGGCTGCTCGAGCGGCAGCGGACCGGCACGATCAAGGTGTCGGGCGTGCCCGAGAGCGCGTTTCACGAGGCGGTGCGCGCCTACCGCGAGGCGATCGCCGCGCTCGGCTGCAAGCTCATCGGCGAGCAGATCCGATTCACGCGCCGCGAGGTCGTGTTCGTCGTCGACGCGCCCCCGACGCTGTCGCGGGAGACGCTGCACGACGGCCTCGATCGCGTCGCCGCCGAGCTCCGCGGGATCGTCGAGCTCGAGCAGCTATGAGCCGACGGCGGTCGTCGCAGCGCCGCAGCGCCGGCGCGTCCCGGCGGCGGTGTATGCTGCGGCTCCGGCGCCCGTCGCGGTCGCCTGCGGTAACGACAGGGGGACTCATGCATCCGGCCATCAAGATGTTCTGCGCTCTGGCGCTCGCGGCGGCGCTCGCGACCGGCTGCGGTGGCTCCGGCGGGCCCGCCGGGGCCGCCGGCTCGTCCGAGGCGACGGGCCCGGACAACGCGGGCGGCACGGAGGCGCCGGCCGAGGGCGTGCCCGACGGGGCGAGGTTCGTCTGCCACCTGAGCTGCTCCGGGGAGGAGCGGAGCGGCTACGGCGCGACCGAGGAGGAGGCGCACGCCGCCGCGGCGAGCCACGTCGAGCAGACCTGCAGGCCCGAGGACGGTCAGTACTTCATCTTCTGCGATCCGCTGTCGTAGCGGACCGGCGCGCCGACGCGCCTCGCGCGTTCACCCGCCGGCGGGGACGATCGCCCGGCTGGCGACGTGGGCCTGCTCGTACCTGCGCCAGGCGGCGTAGATCGGCTCGTCGTACGGGAAGTCCCAGCAGCCCTCGCGGTGGACGAGGCGGCCGCCGAAGCCGGCCTTGAACTGATGGACGCCGGCCAGCGGATGGTGCGGATCTCGGCGCGGGGAGGCGCCGAACAGGTCGTAGTCGCGGCAGCCGTGGGCGCGCGCGAGGCGCAGCGCCGCCCACTGCAGGGCGTACGACGGTCGCAGGTCGGCGAGGTCGCGGCTGGAGGCGCCGTACAGGTACGTCGCGCGCGTCGGCGCGAGCGCCAGCAGCAGGCCCGCGAGCACCCGGCCCTGGTGGTGCGCGAGCAGCAGGCGCGTCACGACGGGTGAGGCCGAGCCCTCGGCGCGCTCGTCGAGCATCGTCGCGAAGTGCGCGAGGGGCAGCGGCTCGAGCTGGTTGCGCGCCATGGTCTCGACGTAGAGCGCGTACCAGTCGGGCAGCTCGTCGGCGGTGCCCTCGCGCACGACCACGCCGTGGCGCTCGGCCAGCCGGATGTTGCGGCGGGTCGCGGGGCGCATCCGCGCGAGCAGCTCGTCCTCGTCGGCGGTGAGGTCGACGAGCAGGGTGTCGGGCGGCAGCAGGTCGCGCGGCGCCTTCCACAGGTTGTGATCGCGGGTGCCGAAGTTCATCCGCAGCTCGCGCAGGCGCGGCGCCGGCGGCCCCTGCCACTGGCCGTCGGCGGCGAAGTCGTCGGGCGCGCGGGCGTGGAGGGAGATCCACGGCAGGTCCCACCGGATGAACGTGCAGCGCGGTCCCAGCAGCGGGCGCAGCTCGCGCGACAGCCGCTCGAGGAACGTCCCGACGTCCTCGGCGTCCGGGGCGAGCTCGGGTCCGAACGGCACGTAGGCGCACTCGGCGCCGTCGGCCAGCGGCGTGCGCAGCACGAGCACGTCGCCGTGGGTGGGCGTCGCGCGCGGGCTCGCGTCGGAGTTGGCGGCGCCGGGCGGCGTCGCCATCGACACGTCGAACGCCTCGATCGCGAAGCCCAGGCGGCGGTGGACGCGCCCCCAGAACGCGGTCTGGTGGACGATCGGCGTCGGGACGAGCGCGTCCGTCGGCTTGGGAGCCACGGCGAGCTTCACGACCGGACCCTCGGTGGATGGGCGGCGCGCATGACCGATGAGGCTTAGCCCGTCCTGGCGGAAGCACCAGCGGCGGCGTCGCCGCGGCCCCGGCCGCGGCGGAACACGCTCGGGGGGCGTGCTAGGTTCGCCGGCGTGGGTCGAAGCGAGGACGGGCTCGAGCGGCTCAAGGCGCACCTGCTGGCGCTGTCGGAGGCGCTGCCGGCGCTGATGGAGCGGCTGCGCGCGCGGGCGGCCGCCGAGGGCCGGACGGACCTGCTCGAGGCGCCCCCGACGGACGCCGAGGAGGTGCGGGCGCGGCTGGCGTCGTTCGCGGCCTACCTCGATCACTACGGCCGCGTCGACGCGCACATCCTCGGGCCGATCGACGTCCGGTCGGTGCTCGAAGAGGCGGTCGCGCTGACCCGGGGCGAGATCGCGACGCGCGGGCAGCTCGCCGAGAGCTACCTGCCGGCGCCGCTGGTGCGCGCCAACCCGCGGCTGCTCGGCCACGTGTTCGTCTCGCTGCTGGTCAACGCGGCGCAGGCGCTGCCGGCGGACGACCCCGGCGGCAACGTCGTCGCGGTCGAGCTCGACACCACCGAGGCGGGGTGGGCGCGCGTCGCGATCGCCGACACCGGCGTCGGCGTCGACCCCGACGTGCTGCCGCTGATCTTCGAGCCGCTGTTCTCGACCAAGCGCGGCGCGGGCACGGGCGTCGGCCTGGCGATCGTCCGCGAGATCGTCCGCGGCCTGCGCGGCCGCCTGGCGGTCGAGACCGTGCCCGGCGGCGGGACGATGTTCATCCTCGAGCTGCCGCCGGTCCCATGAACAAGATCGCCGAGCGAGCCGGAGCGCTGGGGCTGTTCGCGACCGCGAACGCGCTGGCGGACGCGCGGATCGACCCGCAGCTCGCGCCGGCCGACGCGCGGCTGGTCGAGCCCGCGGGCACGGACGTCAAGCGCATCCTCGGGCAGATGGCGCGGCGCGGCGGCGATCCGCGGCTGGTCGCCGCGCTGTGGGCGAAGCTCGACGGCCGTCCGCTCGAGCGCGCGCTGGTCGCGGTCGACGTGCTCGCCAGCTCGCTTGCCTCGCCGCGGGATCCGCTGCTCGCCGAGCTGCGCGCGGCCGCGAGCCTGCTCGACGAGGCGCGCACGGCAGGGGAGGTGGGCGTCGAGCTGAACACGCACCCGGCGCGCGAGCTGGTCGCGCGGCACGCGCGGCCCCTGGTGGCGGGCGCGGCGACGGCCGAGCTGCTCGCGCGGTCGTACGAGCAGCACCTCGGCGCGCTCGACGAGCTGCGGGCGCGCGGCGACGAGCTGCTCGCGCGCCCGGCGGCGCGCGAGAGCGTGCTGGCGTTCGCGCGCCTGGCGGCGCTGGCGCGGCTGCCGACGCTGGCGTCGGTCTACCTCGACTGGCTCGTCCGCGGGCTCGGCTGGCGCACGCCGGTGCTCGAGCTGTGCGAGGCGCTGTGCGACGCGGGCGTCCCCCACAAGCTGCCCGCCGACGCGATCGATCCGCGCGACGTGCCCGTGGTCGAGCGGGCCGACCTCGCCGACTACGTCGCGTACCGCGCGCACCTCGGCGTCGGCGACAGCGACACCGCCAACGCGCTCTTGATGCAGCGCGCGGCCGAGCGCCCGCGCTGGACCCGCTCGCCGCCGCTGCGCAACGATGTGGTGCGCGCGCACCTGGGCGCGCTCTACGGCCACGGCAAGGAGCTGCCGCTGGCGCGCGTCGAGGCGGCGTGCGCGCAGGAGCCGCTGTGGCGCTACGGCGCGAAGGTCCGCGCGATCGTGGCGGCGGAGCGCGCGCCGACGCGGGCCGTCGATCTGTTCCACGCCTACCTCGGCAGCTTCGGCAACGACCTCGACACCGGCTTCGCCGTGATCTCGCTCGCGCCCGAGGCGGTCAAGCGCGACGTCGCGCGCCTGCTGTGCCGCGAGGCGTTCTTCTTGCCGCACGAGCCGGCGCCGTGGAAGCTGCTCGGGGCGCTGGCCGGCGTCGGCGAGGTGATCGCGGCGGAGATCGACGCGCGGCTGATGGCCCAGTCGGCGTGAGCGGCGGCGGGCATCGCCGCGCGGCGGACGCGTGGGGGCGCCCACGTCGATCGCGCGCGATACCGGAAGTGGCGCCGGGGCCTTCATTCCGGGCCAGAGATCCGCGAACGTCGCGCTCATGACGAACTGTCGAGTGGTGATCGTGGTGCTGGCGAGCGTGGCCGGCCTGGGCGCGTGCAAGAAGGACGAGAAGAAGGCGGGCGACGCGCCTGGCACGTCGGCGGCGAAGCCGAAGGCGGGGACCGCGGCGGCAGAGCCCGGGACCGCGGCGGCAGAGCCCGGGACCGCGGCGGCTGCGCCTGGGACCGCGGCGGCGCCCGCGGGCGGGGCCGCGGGGGGCTGCGGCTCGGACTGGGCCAACCCGATGAAGACCTACTGCGTGACGGTGCCCGCGGGCTACACGCCGGGCGAGCCGACGTCGACGGAGAACTTCACGGCCGAGAACATCAAGTTCACCGGCCCCGACGGCAGCTTCGAGATCTACGACGACAAGGGCGACGCCTACGACAAGACGCTGGCGTCGCACGACAAGGAAGTGAAGGCGAACCCGGTCAAGGAGACGGGCACGACGGCGGGCACGGGGCAGTGGTGGTACTACACCGAGTCCGAGTACCCGCGGATGATGTCGCTGATCAAGGCGAACAGCGGCGAGCCGATCTGGTGCCACGCCAGCGGCAAGCCCGACGACGAGGGCGACGGGTTGCCGGCCGCGCCGATGGCGGCGTGCAAGTCGCTTCGCGCCTACCCACAGTAGGCGTCGTCGGGCGTCACAGCCCGATCGCGACCCGGCACTCGTCGACCGACGGCGCGCGCCGGGTCGGCGGCGGCAGGCCCTGGCCCAGCGCCAGCGCGGTCGCCGTGGCGTCGTCGCGCTTGATGTACTGCTCGACCACCTCGAGGACGCGCGCCCGCGTCGGCTTGCCGAGCCCGCTCAGCCGGTTGAGGAACGGCAGGATCGCGTCGCGGCGGAACAGCGCCAGCGATCGCGCGGCCTCCACGATCCACTCGGCCTGCGCGTCGCCCCACTTCTTCGCCTGCGCGGTGACGAACGCCGGCTCGTATCGCCCGAGCACGCTCGCCGCGCCGCCGCCGATCGGCTCGTGCTCGGCCATCTCGCGCAGCAGCGCGGCCACGTGCGCGCCGTTGCGCTCGTCGACGTGGTTGCTCAGCGCGAACGCCAGCTCGTGCCGCAGCGACACGCCCTCGGGCGCCTGGTCGCCGTAGAGCGCGGCGTGACGCTCCGCCACCTCGATCAACCGCGGCATCGTCAGCGCCGCGCCCTCGCTCCACACCCGGGCCAGCTCCACCGCGCGCGCGCGCACCAGCTCGTCGTCGTCGGTCAGCAGCCGGCTGATCACCGGCCACGCCCGCGCGCGCACCGCCTCCGCGGGCCAGCGCCGCACGAAGTCCCAGGGCGTCGCGTCGTCGGGCTCCGGCGGCCCGAACCGCCGCGCGCGCAGCAGCGCCTCCAGCGCGCGGTCGTCGGGCGGCAGGGCGACGTCGGGTCCGCTCATGGTGCGATGATACCCGCGGTGGATGCTCGCGGCGCGGTGCGGCATCGGGGCGGTGGTGGTGCGTTGGGTGTCGTCGTCGAGCCATGCGGCCACGCGAGCGCGATCTCACTCGAGCTTCGAGCTGCCGCGGTAGGGCCGCGCCACGTGGATGAACGGCTACCTCTGATATTGTCCCGCACACCCGCCGGCGCGGGACAAGGTGAGTGATGGAACCTGAAGACTGGACGGGTACCGATCCGGGCGACGCCAAGCGGCGTGGCGATGCGTGTGCCGCGGAGGGCATGCTTGCCAAGGCGTCGCGCTGGTACGTGCGAGGCCTCGATCTCGCCGAGGTTGGCCCTGATCCGGAGCTGCTCGGCCGGCTCCGCCACGCGATGGGCGACCTGCACGCGCGCCTCGGCAACGTCGCCGCCGCACGCGAGTGGTACGAGCTGGCGCTGCTCGTCAACGGGCGGCAGCCATCCGACGCCATGGCGCAGAGCGCCCACATGGCGGCGATGTGCCGCTTCCAGCAGGGGGAGTTCGCCGAAGCGTTCGAGTGGTTCGAGCGCGCGGCCCAGCTGCGACGCTACCTCGTCTGCGACTCGGTCGACTTCGAGAGCGTCGGTGTCAGCCTCCACATGGCGGGCTTCGCGCAGGCCCGGCTCGGCAACCTGGATGCCGCGCAAGACTGGCTGACGCGCGCCGCCGAGTCCAAGGCAATGGGGGATGCGACCGGTCGCGTCGATTCGACGAGCCTCGGCATGACCTACCACCTCTCGGGCGATCTCTTCTATGCCCAGCGACGGAACGCAGAGGCGCTCGTGCAGTTCGAACGCGCCGTCGCGGCCAAGGAGCCGCGGGACGGGGACGTTCGCGCCGACTGGGCCAACCTGGCCTTGAGCGCAGAGCTTGCCGGGTTCTGCCATCTGCGCGGCGACGATCACGCTGCCGCGCTGCCCTGGTTCGAGCGAGCGGCTACCGCGTACGAGGCGGGCGACGCGAACGGCCGCATCGACGGCAGGGCGGTCGCGCGGACGATGAGCTTTGTCGGCCGCTGTCGCGTCGCCGTCGGCGACCACCAAGGTGCGCTCGCGCCCCTGACGCGGGCCGCCGAGCTCTACGGAGTCAGCGCTCGGGCCGGAACCGGCGCGCTCGAGGATCTCCGTGATGCGCTGTCCGACCTCGTCGAGTGCTGCGTGGCGCTCGGTAGACCTGACGAGGCCCGGGCCGTGAGGGCACAGCTGGAGCGGCTGGCGGAGTAGCGGTTTCGTCGGAGCCGGGGCGGAGATCGTCGTCTTCGGAGGACCATCCGGTCGTCGCCAACGAGCCGTGGCTTGGAGCCGTGCGGGGAGCGGGCTTCACAGGGCCGTGATCGCCGGGAGAGCCTGTGCACCGTGCTGCTCGGTGAGCGCGGCGGTCACGTCCTCGCGCGTCGCATAGCCTTCGGCGATCGCGCGCTGGCACCCAGGGATCAAGCGAATCGGAGACTCGACGTGGATCGAGCCGATGATCCGCCGCCAGTCCGCGGGCGCCACGTCCAACAACTGCTCGACGTGCCCCTTCGTCCAGGTGCCGTCGATGAGGGGCGCACGATGCAGATGGATGCCGAGGCCGGTCCCATGAAGGGCGGCCCATCGCCACACCGCGAGCAGCCCAGCGGATCCACCAGGATCGCGACGGAGCCGGCAGGCGATCGCTTCGAGCAGGTTGCTCTTGAGCATCCGGTCGGGGCCGAACGCGGCCGGGTGATCGTCGTACCGTGAAGGGTCGTCGCGCCAGGCGTCCAGGACGATCTCGAGCCCCTTCGCATCGACGTTCAGCACGAAGAACAGCGCGACTGCCTGTCGAGCGCCCAGGGACGGATCGTCGCCGCGCCGCGCCACTTCGAAGGCGAGCGCTTCCCGCTCCTCTGGGTTCGCCAGCGCCTGGAAGATGCGCGTCAACGTGAAGCCGGGGATCCGATCGATCGATGGGTGGATGCGACTCTTCACTTCGAGGTGGGCCGCGACGAACGATGACCAGCCGCGCGACAGCTCGATCTCGATCCCCGCAATCACCCCGGGAGGAACGAAGCTCGGGTGGCCAGCGCACCGCCAAGGGGGCGTCGGATCAGGATCGCGATCGGAGCTCGTGTCGAGGTGCGTGGAACGGAGCGCAAGGAACGTTTCACAAGCGCACGCGTAGAGCCGCCCGGCCCCCGAATCGTCGTGCAGAACAGCCTGCTTGCAGCGGGGACAGGTCAGTCGATTGCAGCCGATGGCGCCGATTCCGTACGCCGCGCCGAAGTAGTCGATCGGATCGACCGGCAGCCAATCGTCCGCGGCCACCAGGTATCCGCCGTCGTGACAGAAGTGCATTGGCCGCTAGCGTACAGCGCGAGCAGGTCGCAGTACTCCGAGAACACCGCGTCCATCTTGATGTCCGGCGTCGGGAACACCCAGCCGGGGTACTTCACGAGCGCGGGGCCATCGGCGTAGGTCGCGATCTTCTTCGGCGCGGCCTTGATCTGCTCCATCGCCCACGCCTTGATCACCTCGGGCGACGGGGCGGGCTGGCCGGCGTGGGCGGCGAGCCAGTCGGTCTTGGCGACGTCGACCTTGATCTGGCCCTCGACGGCGCCGCTGCCGATCGCGCGCCCGAGCCCGTCCGCCGGCACCGCCGCCTCGAGATCCGCGGGCGCGAGCTTCTTGCCCTTGAACAGGAACCCGCCGCGCGCCGTGGTGGTGAACATCGCGGTGATGTCCTTGCCGTCGGCGTGGAAGCTCGCGAGCGCCTTGGCCTTGAAGTCGCCGA
>WYBA01000411.1 GCA_011526095.1 Myxococcales bacterium
GAGCCGCTCCTGCGCGGTGCGCGGCCGGTAGCCCAGCACGCGCTCGACGTACTCGACGAACGTGCCGTAGCCGAGCGGGACGTGGACGTCGAGCCGGCGCGCGAGCAACAGCAGCCGCGCCTCCTCGACGTCGAGCGCCGCGCGGCGCTGCGCGAGCGACCGGAGCTGGCGGTCGACCGATCGCCAGTCCTGGCCATCCGCGCGGTCGCCCCGCACACCCTCGACGCCACTCACCACCTCGTATGCGCCCACGTGGACGCCCGAACCTTCGAACACGGACCACTCCTCGTCAGTGAGCTTCACCTCTATCACGAGGTTTTCGACGTCACGGTTTGCGCCAGGAGCCCGCGAACGCACCCTCGACCGCGATTTCGACCGCGGGCCTCGCTTCTTCGCTCCACGCGTCGCACAGCGCGTCTGGCGCGCGATTTCACGTCGTTCTCCGACGAGGCACTCACGCGCCACCGCATGCCCCGTCAAGTACTAAGTGCACGCCCGCGCGAGAATCGACCCGCGCCGTCATCCATCCTGTCCGGTTCTCGGACCTGCCGCGGCGATCGCTGGAGCACCGAGGCGCCGGGCCCCTACTTGGCCCGGCGCCGGTGTTCGCGGTCCCCCGGACGGTCGTGGGACGCGCGCCACGACACGGCGGCTGGCACCACCACGCCGCCGCAGTCTCGCGCGCGGCGCGAGCCACGACTGTCACCATCCTTCGACTCCGGCCTCGCTCGCGCTCGGCCGGGCTCAGGATGAGCGGAACCTCTGGACGGAGACGGAGACGGAGACGGAGACGCACGCACGCACGCCGGGGAAAGGCAACGTCACGGCCGCCGACGGGTCCTGGGTAGAGGTCAGCGGCCTCGGCGCGCCGGCCGGATCGGTGTGCCTGGAAGCCGCGCGGCTCACGGCGCGCGGTAGACGCGCTTGCGCGCGATGATCCGCTGGTTGCCGTCGCTGTCCGTCACCCGGACCTCGAGCACGCTGCCGCACTCGGCGCTCGACACGGCGCTCGCCGGGAAGCTGCCGCCGTAGCCGACGTTGTTGGTGTTGCACCGCGGGTAGCCGGGCCAGACGAGGCAGACGTCGGGGCGGCTCGCGCCGTAGCTCAGGGCGATCGGCGCGCCGCCGTCGATGATCAGGTGAACGGCGGAGACGCCCTTGTTGTCGAGCGCCCAGCCCTGGACGCTCACCGTCCCGGACACCGTCGCCTCGGCCGCGGGGACGTCGAGGCTGCCGAACGCGGGCAGGTGCGACGACAGCCACTGCGCCTCGGCTGCGATCGTGGCGAGCGAGCCGAGGATCAGGTACGACCGCGCGCGCACCGTCGCGTTCGCGGGGATCGGGAACGAGAACAGCCCGCGGAAGTTGTTGAACTTCGGATCGCCCGACTGCCACGCCTGGAAGTTCGCCATCCCGCTCTCGTAGTAGAGCCCGACGCCGTAGTCGAGGTTGGTGTTCTGGAACGCGACCCAGCCGCCGGGGCTCGCGAAGTTGCGGTAGCGGAACGACGAGCCCGGCGAGGTCACCTGATCGATCGCGACCTGCTGCTGGTTGGAGTCGAACAGCCGGTGCAGGTCGGGCGTGCCCATCCGACCGAACGCCGTGTACACGGTCGGGAACTCGTGCGCGGCGGAGCGGTGGGCGATGCTCGAGAGGTTGCGCACGTCGTAGCTGAGCTCGACGACGTTCGACCGCACGAACCGCGCGCGCTGCGTGACCTCGACGTCGCTCTTGCGCGTGTTGACCGCGGGGTTGTTGCAGGAGCTGGAGTTGCAGTCCATCCGGTCCCAGTGCGGGTTCCAGAACAGCGGCTGCGTCGTCACCTCGATCGCGCCGCCGCCGAGGTCGACGTCCTCGTACCCCGAGCCCTTGTTGCACCGGTTGCCGCCCTGCACCGGGTTCCACCCCAGGTAGGTCATCTCCTGCGGGCACTCGGTCGGCGACGGGACGGCGTCACACGACGCGTCCCACGCGCAGTTCTGGTACCAGCGGTCCGGATCGTAGAGGGCGATCTGGACCTCGCGCCCGGTGTCCGCGCCGTCGATCGAGTTGGTCGTGTTGAGGCCGGGCGACGACCCCGCCATCCCGTAGAACACGATCGCGCCGCCCCAGTCGCGCCGCGCGCCGAGCTTGATGTCGCCCGCCTGGTTGAACACGTAGTCGTCGGTGAAGCCGTCGACCGTCGTCGTCGCCGTCTGGTTCGTCGCCGCCTGCACCGGCAGCGGCGCGTCCTCGACCGGCGCGAGCGCCGGGCAGCCGGACTCGCACGCGGCGTCCGCCGCGCAGTCGGCGTCGTCGCAGTCGCGCTGGCCGTCGCCGTCGTTGTCGTCGTCGTCGGCGCAGCACGTCTCGACCCGGCTGCACGTCCCGGTCGCCGGGGCGCACGTCGCGGTGCTGCACGCGTCGCTCGCGCACGCGACCACCGTCGCCGGATCGACCGAGCACAGCTGGTCGTCGTCGCACACGAGCGTGCCGTTGCACAGGTCGCCGTCGTCGAACGGCGCACAGTCGCCGGTGTCGGCGCACGCGCAGTCGTTGGCGCCGCCGACGCACGCGCCGGCGGCGCACGCGTCGCCGGTCGTACACGGGTTGCCGTCGTCGCACGTCGCCGTATTCGGCGTCGACGCGCAGGTGCCCTCGGTGCAGGCGTCGTCGGTGCACGGGTTGCCGTCGTCGCACTCGGCGTCACCGTTGCACGACGCGCTCGGCGCGTCGGTCGGGCCGCTCGGGGCGTCGCTCGGGCCGCACGCGACCACCAGGCAGGTCAGGGCGAGCGCACCGGCTCGCCAGATCGGGGTTCGGGTCACGACAGCGCTCCTCCCGCGGCGAAAGGCCAGCGGTTCCGCGACGCTATCCGCGCGGGGACGCGCACGTCTTACTTCGTCTGTTCAGCGAACCCCGCCTCGCAGGTGACGTCTGCCACGCACTCCCGGGCACGCGCCCCGGCAACGACCGGCAACGCCAACGTCGGGCTGGCGGTTTCTCGTCGACTTGGCCACTGTGGAGCCCTGCGTCCGTCTTCTCCCCTCCCTGGAGCCTCATGCCCACCTCACCTTCCCGCCTGACCCGCCTCGTCGCCGGCCTGCTGCCGGCCGTCCTCCTCGCCTCCTCCGCCCATGCGTTCCGGCCGCCGCACGAGCGCACCCTCGCCGAGAAGCCGTTCGAGCTCGACCGTGCGATCGGCGCCGCGCCCGCGGCGCGCGCCGTCAGCTTCGCCGCGCCCGCGACCGCCAGCGCCGCCGCGCTCGACGCGTTCACCGCCCGCCGCGGCGCGTGGCGCGCGCTGTGGGACACGACGACCCGGGTCCCGCTCCGGCTGTGGGGCGAGGGCGTCGCCGCGCCCGGCGCGGTCGCCGACCCGGACGCCGCGGCCGTGGTCGCGCGCCGCGTCCTCGGCGAGGACCTCGCGCTGCTCGCGCCGACGACGTCGACGGGCGACTTCGTCCTCGCGCGCAACGATCGCCGCGGCGACGTCCGCATCGTGACGTTCGCCCAGCACCACCGCGGCCTGCCGGTCGAGGGCGCCACCGTCCGCTTCACGTTCAAGCACGATCGCCTGCTCGCGATCGCGTCGACCGCGGCGCCCGATCTCACCGCGTCGGCGCCCGCGACGTTCGCGTCACCGTCGACCGTGCGCGCGCGCGCCCGCGCGTGGATCTCCAGCCTGCACACCGGGACCGCCGCCGTCGTCGCGCAGCGCGCCGCGGTCGTGCTGCCGATGACGCTCGCCGGCGCCACCCGCGCCCGCGCCGATCGCGCGGTCGTCCCGGTCGTCGTCGAGACCGACGTGCCGATGGGTCGATGGACCGTCTACGTCGACGCGGCCACGGGCGAGCCCGTCGCGCGCCGCCAGGAGCTGATGTTCGGCGCCGGCACCGTCCGCTACCGCGTGCCGGTGCGCTACCCGGCCGGCGAGGCCGCGGACTACCCCGCGCAGCTCGCGACCCATCAGGTCGACGGCGCGCCCGTCACCTCCGACCTCGCCGGCGCGATCACCTGGGCCGGGGTCGCGAACGCGACCGTCGCGCCCGCGGTCGTCGGACCGCTGGTCGCGGTCACCACGGCCACCGAGGCGCCGGTCGCCGGCACGCTCGATCTGCCCGACGGCGGCGCCGTGACGTGGGACCAGACCGCGGCGGCGTCCGCCAACGCGCAGCTCGCGATGTTCGTCCACGTCAACCTCGCCAAGCAGCACGCGCTGACCACGCTCGACCCGGACCTGGCGTGGCTGTCGCAGCCGATCCCGGTCACCGTCAACCACACGTTCGACACCGGCGGCTACGAGTGCAACGCGCTGTCCAACGGCGACGACATCCACTTCTTCGTCGCCAGCAGCATCGACCTCGGCGACGGCACGTTCTTCAACTGCGGCAACACCGGCGAGCTCGCCGACGTCGCCTACCACGAGTTCAGCCACTCGCTGCACTACCAGTCGCTGACCGGCAACAACTTCGACTACGCGCTGAGCGAGGGCACGGCGGACTACTACGCCGCGACGATCGTCGGCGACCCCGACATGGGCAAGGGCTTCAACCGCGACACGCCTGACGTCGGCCTGCGCCACATCGACCCCGCGGATCGCGAGTACGTCTATCCGGCGGACCTCACCGGCGAGCCCCACGCCGACGGCCAGATCATCTCCGGCGCGCTGTGGGACCTGCGCAAGGCGCTGATCGCCGAGCTCGGCGAGGAGGCGGGCGTCGCGCTGACCGACGACATCTACTACGGCATCATCAGCCGCGCCGACGACCTGCCGTCGGCCTTCGTCGAGGCGCTGATCACCGACGACGACGACGGCAACCTGTCGAACGGCACGCCGCACCGCTGCACGATCCAGGCGGCGTTCGGCGCGCACGGCCTCGGCGAGGGCGCCGGCCTGCTCACCGGCCTGACCCCGCCGACCGTGGACGGCACGACGATCTCGATGACCGCGCCGGACCTGCCGGGCGGCGGCGGCGGCGGCGGCGACTGCCCGGCGGTGACGATCGAGCAGGTGTCGCTGACGTGGCGGCTGCAGGACGCGCCCGGGACCGGCGGCACGGTGACGATGGCGCTGTCCGGCGACGCGTACACCGGCGCGCTGCCCGACGGGCTCGACGGGCACGTCGTCGAGTACCAGGTCACCGCGCGGCTGAGCGACGGCGCCGGCGCGCGGACGTTCCCGGCCCACACCCACGACACCTACTACCGGCTGTACGTCGGCGAGGTCACGCCCATCTACTGCACCGACTTCGAGTCGGACCCGGTCGAGGACGGCTGGGAGCTCGGCACCGGCTTCCAGTGGGGCACGCCGACCGGCACCGGCAACGGCTGGGACGACCCGGCGACCGCGCACTCCGGGGCGAACGTGATCGGCACGGCGCTCGCCGACGGTGGCCTGTACCCGCCCATGCTCCAGGCCTCGGCGACGAGCCCGGCGATCGACGTGCGCGGCTACGATCAGGTGCGCGTCCAGTACCGCCGCTGGCTGACCACCGAGGAGTCGATCTGGGACTCCGCGACGGTCACCGTCGATGGCACGCCCCTGTTCGCGAACCCCGAGGCGGGGCTGTTCTCCGACACCGAGTGGCGCTACGAGGACTTCGACGTCACCGCCGCGGCGGCCGACGGGTCGGTGCAGCTCCAGTTCGGGCTGGTCGCCGACGACGTGGTGGAGCTCGGCGGCTGGACGATCGACGACTTCTGCGTCGTCGGGATCGGCGGCGACGGCCCGCCCGCGGTGTGCGGCGACGGCGAGGTCGAGGGCGACGAGGCGTGCGACGACGGCAACGTGATCGACGGCGACGGCTGCTCGGCGACCTGCACCGAGGAGGAGGAGCCCGCGCCGCCGGCCGAGGGTGAGGACGGCGGCGGATGCTGCTCGACCGGCGGCGGCGGCGCCGGCTCGCTGCTGCTCGGCCTGGCGACGCTCGGCCTGCTCGCGCCGCGGCGCCGCCGGCGCCGGGCGTAGCCAGACGCCAGCGACACGCCAGCCCGTGGCGGCGCGACGCCACGACCGGGTGGCACGAGCCCCGAGGCCGCCGCGCGCCGGTAACGTTCCGGCCGCGGCGCGCTCTACCCGGTCATGAGCTCGCTGACCACCGCCCTGAGCAAGAGCGCCGCCCACTTCGCCCGGGTCTCGGGCAAGGACCTCCTCGCCCGCACCGAGGACTACGCCCGGTGGCGCGCGGCGCGCCTCGACGCCGAGGTGTGGCCGTTCTCGCGCGTGCTGCAGGCCGCGCCGGGCCCGACCACCGTGATCCGCGACGAGACGGGGCGCGAGGTCGAGGGCCTCAACTTCGGCTCGCACGACTACCTCGGCCTGTCCTACCACCCGGCGATCCGCGCGGCCGCCGAGCGCGCGCTGCGCGACCTCGGCCCGCACGTGTCGTGCTCGCCGATCCTGCAGGGCAACACGTGGCTGTCGCGCGCGCTCGAGGACGCGATCGCCGGGCTCGTCGGGATGGAGCACGTGCTGCTGTTCCCGACCGGCTGGGGCGCGGGCTTCGGCATCATCACGGCGCTGGTCCGTCCCGACGATCACATCGTCATGGATCGGCTCGCGCACGCCTCGCTCCAGCAGGGCGCGCAGGCCGCGACCCGCAACCTGCACCACCACCGCCACCTCGACGTCGACGCCACCGAGCAGCTGCTCCGCGACCTCCGCGCCAAGGACGCGGAGCACGCGATCCTGGTGATCAGCGAGGGGCTGTTCTCGATGGACTCCGACACGCCGGACCTGGCGCGGCTGCAGCGGGTGTGTCGCGCGTACGACGCGACGCTGCTGGTCGACGTCGCGCACGACCTCGGCCCGCTCGGTCCGGGCGGCACCGGCCAGCTCGGCCTGCAGGGCGTGCTCGCCGACGTCGACCTCGTCGTCGGCTCGATGTCGAAGACGTTCGCGTCCAACGGCGGGTTCCTCGCGACGCGCTCGGCGGCGGTGAAGCAGTACGTCAAGGCGTACGGCGGGCCGCACATCTTCTCGAGCGGGCTGTCGCCGGTGCAGGCGGGCGTGCTGGTCGAGGCGGTGCGGATCGTGCGCGACGCCGAGGGCGAGGCGCGGCGCGCGCGCGTCCAGGCGGTCGCCGGTGCGCTGCGCGCGGCGTGCGAGCAGCGCGGCCTGCCGTGCTACGGCGTGCCGTCCCCGATCGTCGCGATCCCCGTCGGCAGCGAGAAGGTCGCGCGGCTCGCCGCCACGCGCCTGTTCGCGCGCGGCGTGTTCGCTCACCTCGTCGAGTTCCCCGCCGTCCCGGTCGGCGCGGCGCGGCTGCGCCTGCTCGGCATGTCCGAGCACACCGAGGCCCAGGCGCGCCACGCCGCCGAGCAGGTGAGCGCGTCGATCGCCGAGGCGCGGGCCGAGGTCGAGGCGCTGCAGTCCGCCGCGTGAGCGCCACCCTCCCCGAAAGCCGAGTGGTCCCGGGCCTCTACCTCGCTGCCCGAGCACCTCGCCCCGGCGAGTGAATGTGAACCGCGTCGTGTCCCGGGACACGGCTTCGATGCGAAGGTGAGGCCGTGAAGACCGGCCCCGCCGCCCTCGCCCTGACCTCGCTGCTCGTCGGCTCGACCGCCTCCGCCTACCGCCAGCCCGACTACCTCGACGAGCGCCCGCTCGAGACCGCCGACGGCGAGCGCGGCCGGCTCCTGCGCCCCGCGACGATCGCGACGCCGGGCAAGCAGGCGGCCGCGTGGGCCGCGTTCCGCGCGGCGCACGGGAGCTGGCGCGCGCTGTGGGACGCCGACACCGGCGTGCCGACGCGGATCTACGGCGAGGGCATCGCCGCGCCCGGCGCCGTCGCCGACCCGGACAAGGCCGCGACGATCGCGCGCGAAGTGCTCGCGGCGCGGGTCGAGCTGCTCGCGCCCGGCGCGTCCGCGGCGGACTTCGTCGTGACGCTCAACGCGCCGGCCGGCGGCGACCCGACCCGCCGCGTCGTCGTGCTGGCGCAGACGTGGCGCGGCCGGCGCGTCGTCGACGCCGCCGTGTCGTTCCTGTTCGCGCACGACCGGCTGATCGTGATCGGCTCGACCGCGTCGCCGCTGATCACGGCCGACGAGCCGGCCCAGGTGATCGACGAGGCGCGCGCGACCACCGCCGCGCTGGCGTGGATCCGCCGGGTCTACGGCGGCGCGCCGGCGGTGACTGGCCACGGCGAGGCGGTCGTGCTGCCGATCGTCCGCGACGGCGGCGGGCTCGACCACCGCGTCGTCGTCCCGGTCACGGTCGACCTGCCCGCGCCGCGCGCGCTGTGGACGGTCTACGTCGACGCCGGGACCGGCGCCCCGGTCGCGCGCGCCCAGCGCCTGATGTTCGCCGAGGGCACGGTCCACTACCGCGTGCCGGTGCGCCACCCCGGCGGCGACCACGAGGACGTCCCCGCCGCGTTCGCGCGCCACACCGTCAACTCGTCGTCGGTCGTGTCGACCGAGGGCGGGGCGATCACCTGGGCCGGCGGTGCGCCCGCGCTGGTCACGCCCGGCGTGACCGGCCCGTACGCGCACGTGTCGAGCGCCAGCGGCGCGACCGCGACCGCGACGCTCGCCGTCGCGCCCGACGGCACCACCGTGTGGGAGGTGGCGAGCGGCACCGACGGCGCGCAGCTCAACGCGTTCGTCCGCAGCACGTTCGCCAAGACGTTCGCGCTCGCGACGATCGACCCGTCGCTCGGCTGGCTGTCGCAGACGATGGAGGTCGTGGTCAACGAGGACGTCCTCTGCAACGCCTACTCCAACGGCGACGACATCCACTTCGGCGTCGCGTACGCGACGATGGGGCTGCGGTGCGCCAACACCGGCCAGCTCACCGACGTCGTCTATCACGAGTTCGGTCACTCGCTGCACGCCCAGTCGCTGCAGAGCGGCGCGTGGGACAGCGCGCTGAGCGAGGGCATCTCGGACTACCTCGCGGCGTCGATCGTCGGTGATCCGGCGATGGGCCGCGGCTTCTACCAGACCCACGAGCCGCTGCGCCACATCGACCCCGACGCCTTCGAGTACCGCTGGCCCGAGACGATCCACCCCGATCCACACGTCACCGGCCTGGTGATCGCCGGCGCGCTGTGGGACCTGCGCGACGCGCTGATCGGCGACCTCGGCGAGGCCGCGGGGATCGCGCGGGCCGACGACATCTTCTACGGCGTGATCCAGCGCGCGGTCGACATCCCGTCGTCGTTCGTCGAGGCGCTCGCGACCGACGACGACGACGGCAACCTCGCCAACGGCACGCCCAACGAGTGCGCGATCCGCCGCGCGTTCGGCGCCCACGGCCTCACCGACGTCGAGGGCGGCGGCGCGATCCCGACGCCCCGGCTCGACGGGCTGGACGTCTCGGTCGCGCAGGTCGCGGGCGCGGACCCGTGCGGCCCGCCCGCGGTCACCGGCGGCGCGATCACCTGGCGGCTGCGCTCGGACCCCGAGGTGACGGGCGAGGTCGCGCTCGCCGCCGCAGGCGACGGCTTCGCCGGCGCGATCCCGCCGGCGCCCGACGGGGAGGTGGTCCAGTACCAGGTCGCGGTGCAGACCGACGACGGCGCGATCGCGACGTTCCCGCACAACGCGGTCGACCCCTGGTACGAGACCTACGTCGGGCCGGTCACGCCGCTGTACTGCGTCGACTTCGACGGGGCGGCGCCGCCGGCGGGCTGGACGTTCGACGGCGGCTTCACCTGGGGCCTCGCCGACGCCGGCTCGCGCGGCTGGGACGCGCCGACCGCGTACTCCGGCACGATGGTGATCGGCACCGGCCTCGGCGGTAGCGGGCGGTACGATGCCGAGACGACGGTCGAGGCCGTCGGTCCGGTGATCGACGTCGGCCCGTTCACGACCGTGCGCCTGCAGTACCGGCGGTGGCTCACGATCGAGGACGGCAACTTCGACCGCGCGCAGATCGTCGTCGACGGCGCGCCGCTGTGGACCAACGCGGCGCTGAGCACCGGCACCGGCACGCACCTCGATCGCGAGTGGCGGTTCCACGACGTCGACCTCACGCCGGTCGCCGGCAACGGCGCGGTCCAGGTCGCGTTCCGCCTCGCGGCGAACGAGGACACCCAGCTCGGCGGGTGGAACGTCGACGAGCTGTGCGTCGTCGCGCCGGGCGCGCCGGTGTGCGGCGACGGCTTCGCCAGCGCCGACGAGGGGTGCGACGACGGCAACGACGTCGACGGCGACGGGTGCAGCGCGGCGTGCGTCGACGAGACGCCCGACGATCCGGACGACCCCGACCCGGTCACGCCCGAGGACCCGGGCTGCTGCGCGGTGGCCGGCGGCGGCGGCGACCCGCGCGGCGCCGCGCTGCTCGCGCTCGCGACGCTCGCGGCGGTGTGGCCGCGGCGCCGACGCGCCGGCCGCGTCGCGCGGTGATCACCGCGCCAGGGGCGTGGTGTAGCGGACCGCGCCGTCGGCGAGCGCGATCCCGGTGACGTGCGCCGGGGTGAGCACGTCCAGCATCCCGTCGCGCGCGGCGGCGGTGACGAGCGGCCCGGGGAGCGCGGCGGTCCACGCCGGCGCGCCTGCGTGATCGACGCGCGTGAGCCGGTAGGGCGCGTCCTTCGCCAGCGTGGCGCGGTGGACGATCAGCAGGCCCCCGCCGTCGATCGCCAGCGCGGCGCCATCACGACCGACGAGGAACCCGGCCTCGAGGTAGCTGTGCTCCGGCGCCAGCGTGCGCGGCTTGCCACGGCCCGAGACGCGGAGCGCGCGCCGCTCCTGGCCCTTGATCCGCGCCAGCTCGTAGCTCGCCTCGCCGAGCCGGGCGCGCTCGACCACCATCGGGCGCGGCAGCAGGTGCGGCGCCTTCGCGCTGGACACGATCGGCGTCGCCTCGGTCGTGCGCGCGTCGATCCGCGCCGGCACGCCGTCGAGCCCGAGGACGCGCACGCCGCCGGTGTCATCGACCCGCAGCTCGTCGACGCGGAAGCCGACGGCCAGCGGCCCCTTCGCGAGCGCGCGCGCGTCGGCGATCGTCGCCAGATCTGTCCCGACGAGGTGCAGCGCCGTGCCCCACAGGCACCACGCGCGCCCGTCGACCGCGGCCGCGCAGGTCGGGACGCTGTCGGACGCGCGGGTCGCGAGCTCGCGCCCGGTCGCCGCGTCGAATCGGCGGAGCTGGTAGGTCGTCGTCGTGGTCGTCTCGCGCTCGCCGGTGTCGCGGTCCTTGTGCCGGCGCTCGGTGACGACGTCGTCGATCGAGAGGACCGCGCCGTCGTCGAGCAGCACCACGACGCGGACCGCGGTGCGCGTGCTCGTGTTCCACCAGCGGTCGAAGAAGTAGTAGCCGAGGGCGATCGCGCCCACCGCGACGCCGAAGCCCACGGCGGTCAGCACCTTGCGCACGCCGGTCATCGCGAGAGGAGACCGCGCGGCGTCGCGCGACCGGGGGGATGGACGGGGAGCATGGACTGTCGACCCGGCCGCCGCGGGATGTGACGGCGGATCGCCGGCGAGCGCGGGACCGCCCGCCGGGCTTGCACGGCGCGCGGAAGACCGCGACGATCGGCCCATGCCCAGCCCTCGCGGGAAGGCCACCGCCGCGCCGGCGCCCGCCGCCGCGACGCGGTTCACGTTCGAGGCGCTGCCGACCATCACCTCGGCGAGCGAGCTCACGCCCCTGCTCCGACGCCAGCTCGTCGTCGACACCCGGCTCGGTGTCGGCCGCACCACCACGCCCGACCGCATCCCGGCGTCGTACCTCGAGATGGGCGTCCACCGCTGGCGCATCCTCGACGCGGGCCAGCCGGCCTACGAGCTGGTGCAGAACACGATCTTCTTCGCCGACTCCGACGAGCCGCTCGGCATCGAGCGCATCCAGGGCAGCTTCGACGCCACCGGCCGCAGCACCACCCGCGGCCTCGACCTCGACCTCCCCTACCTGGCGTGGGAGCTGAGCCGCGACTGGCCACACCGACGGTTCGACGTCGACCCGCCGCCGCCGCGCGGCAAGCGGCTCGTCGTCGACGAGGGCCTCACCGACCTGCCGTGGCCGCCCGACGCGACGTTCGTCTGACGGCCGGCCGCCGCCTCCGGTAAGCTCCGGGGGATGCCGCCGCCGGGGACGCGACGTGGGCCTGCCGCCTGGCTGGCCCGCGTCGTCTCGGGCGTGCCGCTCGACCCCGCGGCCGAGGAGGTGTACGAGCGCGAGCGCCGCGCCCACAACCGGCGCGCCGCGATCGTCGTGATGCTGGTGCTCATGCCCGTCCACCTGCTCTCGGTGGTGGTGTACTGGCGCGACCTCGGCCCGCGCGGCGCGCCCGAGGATTTCCACGCCACGGTGAGCCTGGTCCACCTGCTGGCGCTGCCGTGGATCGCGGCGCTGACCGCGCTGCTGGTGCTCGTCACGCCGCGGTGGCGACGCGCCGGCCTCACCGACGGCGGGACCGATCTGTTCGCGCTGAGCTACGTGCTGCTCGGCGCGGTGCTGTCGGCGAACGCGCAGCGGCTCAACGGCAACGTCAACGTCCTGATGATCGCGCTGCTCGGCAGCGGCGTCGTGCTGCGCCAGCGCGGCGTCAGCGCGGTCGTGATCCCCGGCGCCGGGCTGGTGTGCTTCTTCGCGCTCGTGCCGCTGGTGCAGGACGACCCGGCGCGCCGGCTCGCGGCGTTCGCCCCGGCGATCGCGACCTCGGTGATCGCGGTGGTCGCGTCGCGGCTGACCGTCGCGGCCGCCCGCGCCCAGATCGCGACGCGCCTGACGATCGAGGCGCAGCGCGCCGAGCTGGCGGAGAAGCGCGACGAGCTGGCGCGGCTCAACCAGCGACTCGAGCAGCGCGTCGCCGCCCAGGTCGACGAGATCGTCGCGCGCGCCCGCGAGATCGAGAAGCTGAACCACCACCTGCGCGCGCAGGTGATCGACCGCTCGCGCCAGCTCGCGCACGCGCTGCGCGGCGCCGGCCCGCGCGCCGAGCGCGCGCTCGCCGAGGGCGAGCTGCTCGACGGCCGGGTCGAGATCGGCGCGAGGATCGGCGCCGGCGCGATGGGCGAGGTCTACCGCGGCGCCGATCGCATCCTCGGGCGCGACGTCGCGGTCAAGGTGCCACGCGCCGACAGCGGCGTGTCGACCGACGTGTGGGTGCGGTTCGCCGCCGAGGCCGAGGCCGCCGCCGCCGTCCACCACCCGGTCGTCGTCCACACGCTCCACGTCGGCATCACCGACGACGGGCGGCTGTACCAGCTCCAGGAGCTGGTCGACGGCGTCAGCCTGTCGACGACGCTCGGCGACAGCGCGACGTGGCCGCCCGCGCACGCCGCGCGGCTCGCCGCCGCGATCGCCGACGCCCTCGCGACCGCGCACGCCGCCGGCGTCGTCCACCGCGACGTCAAGCCGGGCAACGTCATGCTCACGGCCACGCCGCCGGGCGTCCGCCTGCTCGACTTCGGGATCTCCAAGGTGCACGAGGGCGGCGCCGGCGAGGCCGTCGCCGAGGTGATCGGGACGCCCGCGTTCATGGCGCCGGAGCAGGTCACCGCGCCCGCCACCGTCGGCAGCGCCGCCGACGTCTACGCGCTCGGCGCGCTGATCACCGAGCTCGTCACCGGCGCGCCGCCGTTCCTCGGCGACGGCCGCGCCCAGATGCACGCGCACGTCCACCAGCCCGCGCCGCGGCTGCCGCCCGCGCGCGCCCCCGCGGAGCTCGCCGACCTCGTCGCGCGGTGCCTCGACAAGGATCCCGCGCGCCGGCCGACCGCCCGCGAGGCGCACGCCGCGCTCACCGCGATCGCCGACGCCGGCGACGCGCCAGCCGCGCACGCGCTGCCCCGCCCGCAGGCCACGCTCCCGCCGCAGGGCGCGACGGTTCGACTGCAGCCGGGCTCGCGTCCCGACAGCCGGCCGACGCGCGGCTGACCCAAGCTCCGACCGACACGGCGTGATCGCGTCGGACGACCAGCGGGACGCCCGCGCGCTGCGTCAGGGCGCGCGCGCCGCCGGCGAGAGGATCGCCGTCGCCGCGACGTCGGTCTCCGCGCCGACGACCTCGATCCAGCCGACGCCGCCGCCACCGCCGCCCCCGCCGCGCCGCGCCGACAGCCCCGGATCGGGCGCGTCGTCGCGCGCGCCGCCGGCGCCGCCGCCCGCGCCCATGCCCTCGCCGCCACCCGGGGACGCGGGCGTCGCGCTGGCCTCGCCGTCGCTGCCCGGCGAGGCCTCGTTGTTGTCGCTACCGCCGCCGCCGCCGCCGCCGTTGGCGGCGAGGATCGCGTCGGCCCCGATCACGACGAACGCCGACGCGAGCCCGACGAAGCCTCCCGACCCGCCGCCCCCGCCGCCGCTGCGGCCGCCCTGCGACGCGCCGCCGCCCGCGCCACCGGCGGTGATCACGCCATCGATGACGAGCTGATCGCGCGCGGCGAGGTAGACCGCGCCGCCGCCCGCGCCGCCGACGCCGTGGAGCGAGTTGCCGCCGCCGGCGCCGCGGCAGCCGCCGCGCAGCCCGACCGGCGGCTCGGCCGCCAGACCCGCCGCGCCCGCCGCCGACCGGGTGTCGTCGCCGGTGCCGCCGGGCGCGCCGGGCCCGCCGAAGCCGCCACCGCCACCGCCACCGGCGCCCTCGGCGCTGTTGTCGCCGCGCGTCGCCGCCGTCGCCTCGCACGCCGCCGGGTTCGCGCCGGCGCCGGGCGCGTCCGGTCGGCTGGTCGCGTCGATCACCCCGTCGACCACCGCGTCCGACCACGCGACGACCAGCAGCGGCCTCGCGCCGTGGACGCGCAGCTCCGCGCCCGGCTCGAGCTCGAACCGCTCGACCGACAGCACGCGGACCTCGACGCCACCCGGCGGCGTCAGCAGCGCGCTGACGGGGAACGTCGCGTCCATCGCCGGGTCGGTCAGCGCGCCGCTGTTGGTGTCGAGCTCCCACGCGCCGGTGCCGAGCACCAGCGCGCCGCCGGGCGCGGGCAGCGCGCACGCATCCAGCGCCGCGGGCGCGAACGTCCACGCCTCGCACTCGGGGTCGACGGCGAAGGCGTCGGGGCCGATCGCGTCGACGCTCGCGTCGCCCTCGCCGTCGCCCTCGCCGTCCGCCTCGACGAGCTCGACGAGCAGGCGGCACCCCGTCGCGCCCGCGAGCGCGGCGACGACCACCGCCGCACGCGCCGCGCACCCTCGCCAGCGCCCGCTCATCGGCCGTCCTCGAACGCGCGCGTGACCTTCGCCGCCGGCGAGCGCCCGCGCAGCCAGCGCCACGCCACGACCACCGCCACCGTGCCGGCGACGAGCAGCCCGTCGGCGAGCAGCGCGCGCCGCTTGCCGCGGTCGTGATCCTCCGGCAACGGGCTGACGACGTCGCGCAGCGCCATCACGCCGACGACGCCACCGCCGGCGAGGCCGGCGACGCCGAGCCCGCCCAGGCCCCACGCGAGCGGCCGCCGCGACGACGCGCGTGGGTCGCGCAGCTCGACCGTCACGATCTCGCCGGGCGCGAGGTGCAGGGTGTCGCGCCACGCCGCGCGCCCCGCCGCCGTCACGACGACCGCGTGCGCGCCGACGTCGAGCTCGCGCAGCTCGAGCGCGCCGCCGGTCGTCGTCGTCGCGCGCGCCTCCTCGCCGTCGATCGTGATCACCGCGTCCGGCGCGCCCGCGACGACGAGCGTCGCGCGCGTCGGCACCGGGCGCAGGCGCACGCGCTCGACGTGGCTGCGCCCGGCGACCGCGTCGACCTCGAGCCGCTCGGTCACGTAGCCGTCGCGGCGCACCGCGAACACGTGGCGCCCCGGCGCGACCGCGGCCTCGAACCGACCGACCGCCGAGACGCCGCCGCCCATCGGCTCGATCACGGCGTCGACCGGGTCGGCCTCGATCGCGATCGTCGCCGGCAGCTCGAGCGTCACGGCCACCTCGACGACCTCCTCCGGCGCGACCTCGACCAGGCGCTCGACCGGCACCGCGTCGCGCATCGTGACGCGGACCTCGTGGTCGCCCGGCTCGAGCGACAGCGTCAGCGGCGTGACGCCGCGCGCCTGCCGCTCGCCGTCGACGTGGACCGAGGCGCCGGGCGGCGACGACACGATCTTGAGCTTGCCGCGCAGCACGCCGCGCAGCGCGGCGATCCGCGCCTTCGCCTTGACCACGATCTCGGCGTCGCGCGCCTCGGCGAGCTCGAGGAACGCGTGGTAGCTGCGCCAGGCGTCGGCCTGGAGCCCGAGCTCCTCCTGGCACGCGGCCATGTTGAACAGCGTCCGCGGGCGCGGCGCGAGCTCGAGCGACCGCTGGTAGTGCGCCAGCGCGGTCGCGCAGTCGCCCGCCTGCAGCGCCTTGTAGCCGAGCCGGTACTCGCGCTCGGCCGCGTCGGCGTTGCGCTGCGCCGCCGCGGGCCCGCCGAGCCAGGCCAGCACGAGCACGACGACCGCCGCCGCGCGTGCGCCGCGGGCTACCACTCCTCGACCCCGAGCTGCGCGGCGCCGGCGCGCGGCGGACGGGTCGACTTGCGACCGCCGCCGCGCGACGCGCGCTCGAGCACGACGTCGACGGCGTCGCGGTCCCGCGCGACGACGATCTCGCGGGCGCGGTGCCCGGGCGCCTCGAGCGTCAGCGTCTGCGTGGTGACCCCGTCGTCGAGCGCGAGCTCCAGCGGGGTCGCGCCGAGCACCTCGCCGCCGCGCCGCACCGTCGCGCCCGCGGGCGTCGAGGTGATGGTCACGACGTGCGCCATCGACGCCACGTCGACCTCGACCTCGCCGTCGCCCGCGCGCGGCGACGGCGGCGACGCGGGCGCGACCGGCACCGGCACCGGCACCGGCACCGCGACCGGCGGTGACGACGCCGTCGTCGGTGGCGCCGGCGACGCGGCCGCCGTCGCCGCGCGCGCGGCGCCCGGGACCTGCGCCGGCGTCGCGCC
>WYBA01000412.1 GCA_011526095.1 Myxococcales bacterium
CGCAGGCCGAGGGCGGCGCGGCGGTCGCCGCGGTCCGCGCCGACGCCGACGCCGAGCTGGCCGCCGAGCGCGCCCGCGCCGCGCAGGCGATCGCGGAGGCCCGCGAGGCCGGCGAGCGCGCGACCGCCGCCGAGCGCGCCCGCGCCGACCAGGCCGTGTCCGACGCCGCCGCGACGCTGCAGGAGCAGACCACCGCGGCCGAGGCCCGGCTCGAGAAGGCGGTCGCCGACGCGCAGGCGGCGGCGGCCGAGGAGCTCACCGCGATCATCACGGCGCACGCCGGCGAGCTCGACCGCGTCCGCGCCGAGCACGGCGCCGCGATCGCCGCGCTGCGCGACGAGCTCGAGGGCCAGCTCGCGCAGACCCGGAGCGCCGGGATCGCCGAGCGCGACAAGCTGACCGCCGAGCGCGACGCCGCGCGCGAAGCCACCGACGCCGCGACCCAGGCGGCCGAGCGCGCCGCGCGCGATCACGACGCGGCGATCGCCGCGCTCGTCGCCGAGCGCGACGAGCAGCTCGCCGCGGCGCGCGCCGAGGTCGCGGCCGCGCAGGCCAAGGCGCGGGCGGACCTGGAGCAGGCCCAGAGCGAACGCGAGTGGGCGGTGAACGAGCTCACGACCCAGCGGGACTCGGCGCTGGCCGAGGCCCGCGCCGCGCACGAGCACGCGCTCGCCGAGCTGCGCGCCGCGCACGAGCACGCGATCACGGAGCTGCACGCCGCGCACGAGCGCGCGGTCGCCGAGCTGCGCGCCGCGCACGACGACGCCGCCAGGGCCCACGCGGAGGAGCTCGCCGCGGCCACCGCCGCCCACGCGACGGCGCTCGCCGACGCCGCGGCGGCCCACGCCGCCGCGCTCGCCGAGCTGCGCGCCGAGCGAGACCAGCTCGAGCAGGCGCTGTCGGGCAACCGCGCCCACACCGCGCAGGTCGAGCAGGCGCTGGCCGCCGCCCGCGACACGATCGCCACGCGCGACGCCGAGGTCGCCGCGCAGCTCGCGGCGGTCGCCGATCGCGACGCGCGGATCGGGCAGCTCAAGGCCGAGCTCGACGAGCTCGAGGGCCAGAACGCGGCGTACCAGGAGCAGGTGCTCAAGGCCTACCAGAAGATCAAGGCCGACGAGTCCACGGTCGCGCGCGCCAAGAAGGCGATGGCGATCGCGCTGACGCTGCTCGACGAGGACAAGGCGAAGCAGCCCGGGACCTGACGGGCGGCCGCCGTCCGCCGTCCCTCGAGTTGTCGCGCCGCCCCGGATCGGTCATACCCTTGGGCCTCGTGTCCAAGGCAGCCACCGCCGACCTGTCCGGCAACCTCTCCGGCCTCGCGCCCAGCGAGCTCAAGGCGCTCGAGCGGATCTTCCGCCGGCGCGTCGCGCCGACCGAGGTCGTGTCCGCCGAGCTCGCCGCGTACCTCGCCGAGCTGTCGGCGGCGATGCACCGCCAGGTCGGCGTGCTGATCGACCGCCGCGGCGCGATCACCGACGTCGTCGTCGGCGACGCGTCGAAGATCGTGCTGCCCGACGTCGGCCGCCTGCGCGGCGCCGCCGGCCGGTTCCGCGGCCTGCGCCTGGTCCACACCCACCTGCGCGGCGAGGCGCTGACCCGCGACGACCTCACCGACCTCGCGCTGCTCCGCCTCGATCTCGTCGCGGCGATCACCGTCGACGCCGGCGGCCGCGCCGGCCGGCTGTTCATCGCGCACCTGCTCCCCGACGGGCCGGCGGACCGGCCGTGGCGCGAGCTGCCGGCCGAGCCGGCGCACGCGCCGTCGACCGACTTCGCCCAGCTGATCGCCGGGCTCGAGGCGCAGTACGGCGGGCGCAAGCTCGCCGCGACCGATCAGGGCAAGGACCGCGCCGTCGTCGTCCACGTCGCGATCGGCAAGGCGAGCAAGCACGACGACGGCGAGGCGCGCGTCGCGGAGCTGCGCGAGCTGTGCCGCACCGCCGGCGTCCGCGTGCTCGACGTGATGATCCAGCGCCGCCCCGAGGCCGATCCGCGCACGCTCGTCGGCCACGGCAAGCTCGAGCAGATCTGCCTGCGCGCGATGCAGCTCGGCGCCGAGCTGGTGGTGTTCGATCAGGACCTCACGCCCGGCCAGGCGCGCGCGATCAGCGACGCGACCGAGCTCAAGGTCATCGACCGCACGATGCTGATCCTCGACATCTTCGCCCAGCACGCCAGGAGCCGGGACGGCAAGCTGCAGGTCGAGCTGGCGCAGCTCCGCTACACCCTGCCCCGCCTGATCGAGAAGAACACGATGATGTCGCGGCTCACCGGCGGCATCGGCGGCCGCGGCCCCGGCGAGACCAAGCTCGAGATCAACCGGCGGCGCGCGCGCGAGCGGATCACGCTGCTCGAGCGCCGGCTCGCCGAGCTCGCGGACGACCGCCGGCTGCGCCGCCAGCGCCGCACCGGCAAGGGCATCCCGATCGTCGCGATCGTCGGCTACACCAACGCCGGCAAGTCGACGCTGCTCAACTCGCTGACCGACGGCGACGCGCTCGCCGAGAACAAGCTGTTCGCGACGCTCGATCCGATCTCGCGCCGGCTGCGGTTCCCGCGCGAGCGCGAGGTCGTGATGACCGACACCGTCGGGTTCATCCGCGACCTGCCCAAGGAGCTGCGCGCCGCGTTCGCCGCGACGCTCGAGGAGATGGCGGACGCGGACCTGTTGATCCACGTCGGCGACGCCCGCGACCCGGACCGCGACCAGCACATCGCCACGGTCGAGCAGCTCCTCGGCGAGCTCGGCCTCGCCGACCGGCCGCGCCTGCTCGCCTGGAACAAGTGCGACCGCCTCGGCCCCGCCGACGCCGAGCACCTCGCGCTGCACGGGGGCGGGTTCGTCGTCTCCGCCCTCGACCGCGCCACGTTCGGCCCGCTGCTGCTGGCGATCGAGCGGGCGCTGTGGCGCGGCGGCAAGGCGCCCGAGATCCTCGACTACGCCGCGACCGTGTAGGCCGTCGGACCGCGCGCGGACGGTGTCGGCGAGCAGGAGCTCCGTCTCCGTCTCCATCAGACCCGCTCATCCTGAGCCGGGGCGAGCGCGAGCGAGACCCGAGTCGAAGGACGTCTCCGTCTTGGCGGGTGGGCCGGTCGCGCGCATCGTTGCACACCGGCGTTCGACGCGCGCGTCGCGCGCGCTACGCCAGCGTCGCGGTCAGCGTGATCGCCGGCGACAGCGCCCTGCTGATCGGGCAGTTCGCCTTGGCGTCGGCGGCGAGCTCGGCGAACTTCGCCGGGTCGATGCCCGGCACCTTCGCCGTGCACACCAGCTGGATCGACGGGATCGTCCAGCCGGCCTCGCCCTTGATCAGCTCGACCTTGGCCTCGGTCCGGATCTCCTCGGCGGGGTGACCGGCCGCGGTCAGCCGGAACGCCAGCGCCATCGAGAAGCAGCCGGCGTGGGCCGCGCCGAGCAGCTCCTCCGGGTTCGACCCGGCCTTGCCGTCCTCGTTCTGGAAGCGGAGCTTCGCCGAGTACGGCAGCTCCGTGATCGCGCCCGAGCTCGTCGAGATCACGCCAGCGCCCTCGAGCCCCGGCCCCTTCCACACTGCGGTCGCGTTGCGATGCATCGTCATCTCCCTGTGGTTGCGGCCCGCAGCTTGCCACACCCGGCCGCGCGGACGACGCCTCGCCGCGCCCCCGACACGCCCCGAGCGGCGATAGGATGGTGGGGATGAGGATCCTCCCAGTCCTCGCCGCGCTCGGGGTGTGCGCGGCGCCTGCGATCGTGCGCGCGGCGCCGTGCGACACGGCGGGCCCCGATCTGATCGTCTCGAACACGTGCCAGCTCTCGGGCGTGTTCACGTTCGACGAGGTCCACGTGACCTCGACCGGGCGGATCGAGGTGAACCCCTACGCCGGCGGCGACCGGGCGCTCACCGGCAACCTCCAGCTCCGCGCCCGGTCGATCACCGTCGACGCGGGCGGCGTGATCACCGCGCGAGGCGCCGGCTACCAGACGCCGCTGTGCGGCGACGGCGTCCAGCCGGGTCCGAGCGACGCGGCCGGCGGCTGCGCGGTACGAGACTCCGGCGGCGGCGGCTCGCACTTCGGCGGCGGCGGCCGCGGCACCAAGGACTGCCCCGGCGGCGGCTGCAGCTTCCCGACCCACTGGGAAGAGGACTGCGGCAACACGCTCAACGGCGGCGGCACCGCGTGCAGCGACACGTCGAACTGCCGGAACAACGACGGCCTGCCGACGACGGCGAGCGCGACCTACTACCACAACATCTACGACCCCGAGTTCGGCGGCTCCGGCGGCGACAAGGGCTGCCGCGACGGCGACGGGTTCGGCCTCAACGTCTCGGGCGCGGGCGGCGGGCGGATCGTGCTGGCCGGCCTCGACGGCGGCGCCGGCGTCGTGTCGATCGCGGGCACGATCACCGCCGACGGGCGGCGCGGCTGCGGCTACCAGAACGACTCGGGCGGCGGCGGCGCTGGCGGCACGGTGCTGATCGCGGGCGAGCAGGTGACGATCGCCGCGACCGCGCGGATCACCGCGGCGGGCGGGCTCGGCGGCGACACCCGCGGCTCGCTCGATCCCACCGGGGACTGCGCCGGCGCCCAGCAGGGCTCGACCTGCGACGATTGCGGCGGTGGCGGCGGCGGCGGGATCATCTCGGTGCTGTCGGTGACGTCCGACATCGCCGACCCGGCGGTGTTCAGCGTCGGCGGCGCGCTCGGCGGGACCTGCGCGATCTGCCAGGGCGAGGCCGGCGGCGGCGCGGGCGAGCTGCAGCTCGCCGGCGCCTACCTCGGCGAGTTCTGCGACGGGTTCGACAACGACTTCGACGGCGAGGTCGACGAGGCGCTCCCCGATCTCGACTGCCCGGGCGGTCCGGCGCCGGCGTGCGTGGGCGGCGTGCCGCAGGCGTGCCCCGCCGACGTGCCGGCGTGCGTCGGGCCGGTCACCGACACCCGCGCGCGGTTCGTCGTGATCGTCGACAGCTCGGGCTCGATGCTGACCTCGCTCGCCGGCGACCCGACGATGGGCGACGGCTCGGTCGAGCACCCCGGGTTCGACCAGGACGGCGACACCGTCGCCGACGACTCCCGCCTGTTCCTGGCCAAGCGCGCGCTGTCGACCGTGATCGCCGCCTACCCCGAGATCGACTTCGCGCTCGCGCGCTACCACCAGGACCAGGCGGTCGACCGCAGCTGCCAGCTCGCGCACTGGTTCGAGTGCGCCGAGCTGTGCTGCAGCTACGACGACCCGACCAACAACGTCGCGCCGGCGCCGGTCCCGGCGTGCCAGGTCGACGGCGGCGCGGCCGGCCTGGTGTCGGTGCTGACGACCTCGCCCGGCGACGAGTGCATCAACTACGCGGGCAACTGCGGGCCGCCGCGCCGCGGCGCCGACGTGCTCGTCGACTTCGGCGCCGACATCAACCAGCACCTGATGTGGCTCGACGGGCGCGAGTCGGCGTTCGTCGACGACGAGACGCCCGGCGCCTACTGTGACTTCGCCGGCGGCGGCGACTGCGAGCTGCGCGGCACCGGGCCGACCCCGCTCGACAACGCGCTGCGCGCGGTCACCGACTACCTCGCGCCGGTGATCCCGTGCGACGCCGCCGCGACCGGCGGCTGCCGCACCTACGGCGTGATCCTGCTGACCGACGGCGCCGAGAGCTGCAACGGCGACCCGATCGACGCCGCCGCGGACCTGCGCGCCGCGCTCGGGGTCGAGACCTACGTCGTCGGGTTCTCGGTGCTGCCGACCGAGGCGGCGCAGCTCCACGCGATCGCCGCCGCGGGCTCCACGTCCGGCGCGCGCCCGGCGTTCCTCGTCGGCGACGAGGACGCGCTGGCCAACGCCCTGGCCACGATCGTGTCGGACTCGATCGTGTTCGAGACCTGCAACGGCGCCGACGACGACTGCGACGGCGCGATCGACGAGGACTTCCCGGCGCTCGGCGGCGCGTGCGACGACGGCGAGGTCGGGGCGTGCCTCGGCACCGGCACGCTGGTGTGTAACGGCGCCGGCGACGGCGTGAGCTGCCAGATCACCGACCCGGGCGCCGCGCCGGGCACCGAGGTGTGCAACGGCGACGACGACGACTGCGACGGGCTGATCGACGAGGGCCTGGGCTGCCAGACGCCGTGCACCCCGACCGGCCCCGACGTGTGCAACGGCCTCGACGACGACTGCAACGGCGCGGTCGACGACGCCGACCCCGACGTCGGCGAGGCGTGCGGCGACACCGACGCCGGCGTGTGCGAGCTCGGCGAGCTGGTGTGCATCGCCGGCGATCTGGTGTGCGTCGGCGTCGTGCCGCCGCAGCCGATGGAGTCGTGCGACGGCGAGGACGACGACTGCGATCTGGTCGTCGACGAGGACGCCGAGTGCCCGACCGACACGGCGTGCGTCGACGGCGGCTGCCGGCTGCCGTGCGGCTCGGGTGAGTTCGAGTGCCCGCTGGGGTTCGAGTGCGTCGACGCCGCCGACGGCCGCTACTGCATCCCCGGGCCGTGCGCGAGCTGCCAGCCCGGCGAGGTGTGCCGCGACGACGCGTGCGTCGACCCGTGCGAGGGCGTCAGCTGCGAGGCGAACGAGCGGTGCGTGCTCGGCGACTGCCTCGACTGCCACACGCTGGGGTGCGAGAGCGGCGAGGTCTGCTTCGGCGGGGCGTGCGAGCCCGACCCCTGCGCCGACGTCGACTGCGCCGGCGCCGCCGGGTGCGACGGCGAGCTCGGGTGCAGCTGCGTCGGCGGCGGCTGCGTGCCGAACTGCGAGGACGCGCTGTGCCCCGAGGGCACCGCGTGCGCCGCCGACGGGACGTGCGCGCCCGACGCGTGCGCCGGCGTCACCTGCCCCGGCGAGCAGGTGTGCGAGGGCGGCGCGTGCGTCGCCGATCCGTGCGACGGCCGGCTGTGCCCGCCGGGCCAGGCGTGCGCCGGCGGCGACTGCGTCGTCGACCCGTGCCCGCGGACGGAGTGCAGCGCCGGCCGCCACTGCGAGGTCGACGCCGACGGCGCCGCCGTGTGCGTCGCCGACGAGCCGCGGCCGCCGCCCGATCGCGTGTTCGCGGGCGGCGGCGGGTGCGACGCGGGCGGCGGCGACGACGGCGCGGCGGCGCTCGCGCTGGTCGTGCTCGCGTCCGCGCTGGCGACGCGGCGGCGGAGGGCGGCGTGACCGCGGCGGCGCGCCTCGGCGCCGTGCTCGCGTGCGCCGCGCTCGCCGCGTGCCAGGTGGAGCCGTACGACCTGTCCGCCGGCGGCGACGACGACGACCGGGCCGACGCGCGGGCGGGCGACGGCGGCGGCGGCGGCGACGGCGGCGGCGGCGACGACGGCGGGACGTGCGTCGCGGTCGGGCTCGACGACACGTGCAACGAGCGCGACGACGACTGCAACGGCACGGTCGACGACCTGTTCGACAAGCTCACCGACGACGCCAACTGCGGGACGTGCGGCAACCGCTGCTCCGCGCCCAACGCCGTGCTCGACTGCCAGGGCGGCGCGTGCGTGTTCGTCGACTGCCTGCCGGGCTTCGCCGACCACGACCCGGCGACGCCCGGGTGCGAGTACAGCTGCCCGGTGTTCCCGCCGCAGGCCGAGGACTGCAACGGCATCGACGAGGACTGCGACGGCGAGATCGACGAGGTCGCCGACCTGCCGCCGCCGCCGCAGGGCCAGTGCCGCACCACCGCCGGCACGCCGTGCGCCGGCACGGCGATGGTGTGCGCGACGCGCGGCACGACGACGACGTGGTACTGCGACTACGCCGCCGCGGTCGAGTTCGATCCGTCGATCCCCAACGGCATCCTGCTGCAGGAGCAGCGGTGCGACGGGCTCGACGGCGACTGCGACGGCGTCGCCGACGACGCGTTCACCGACCTGGGGCAGGTCTGCGACAACGGGCTCGAGGGCGTGTGCCGCGACCTCGGGCTGCGGGTGTGCGACCCGGCGGACGACGGCCAGACGGTGTGCGACCTGACCGCGCCGCCGGACCCGCTCGGCAGCGCCACGGCCGAGACGTGCAACGGCCTCGACGACGACTGCAACGGCACGGTCGACGACGCGACCGGCCCCGGGCGCGTCGTCGACGCGATGTCCGCGGTCACGGTCGGCGCGGCGACGATCTACGTCGACACGTTCGAGGCGTCGCGCCCCGACGCGACCGCGCTCGGCGGCGGGCTGCTCGCCCACCGCGCGTGCAGCAACCCCGGCGTGGTGCCGTGGCGCGGCGCGACGCTCGCGGCCGCGGCGGCGGCGTGCGCCGCCGCCGGCAAGCGGCTGTGCACCGGCGCCGAGTGGCAGGCGGCGTGCGACGGGCAGACCGGGCGGGACTACCCCTACGGCGGCGCGTTCGACGGCGCGGCGTGCAACGCCGAGCCGTTCGACGGCGCGCCCGGCGGCGACGACGACGACGTGCTGATCGCGACCGGCGCGGCCGCGGCGTGCGTGTCGACGACGGGGCCGCTGGATCTCTCGGGTAACCTCAAGGAGTGGACGGACGACGTCACCGGCCAGACCGACGACGGGACCGACATCGCGGTCCTGCGCGGCGGCGCGTACGACACGCCGGCGATCGGCGCGACGTGCAGCTTCCGCTCGTCGCGCGCCGCCGTCGACACGATCCTGCCGTCGATCGGGTTCCGCTGCTGCCGCGACACGCCGCCCTGATCGCGCGAGCCGCCGCGGTCGCCGCGGCCGCCGCGGCCGCCGCGCTGGTCGCGGTCGCCGCGCCCGCGCGCGCCGAGCCCGCGCCGGCCGGGGCGATCACGATCGAGGGCACGGTGTTCCTCGACCACGACGGCGACGGCGTGCTGTCCGCGGGAGACGCGCCGGTCGCCGACGCGCAGATCGCCATCGGCGCGACGCGGTTCACCCGCGCCGACGCCGCCGGACGCTACGCGTTCGAGCTGCCCGCGGACGATCCGGCGCTCGGCGCGACGCCGCTGGTCCCCGACCTGCCGCCGCCCGGCGCGATCGTGTGGGCGCGGGCGGGCCGCGCCGCGGCCCCCGGCCCGGCGTGGGCGCCGGTCCCGTCCGCGGGCGCCGAGCGCACCGCCGACATCGCGGTGCGCCCGGTCGATCCCGCGGCGGCCGCGACGCCGGTGACGTTCGTCGTCGCCGCCGACACCCACGTCGACGGCCTCGGCGCGCCGTGGACGCCCGACGACCTCGCCGCGGCGGTCGCGCAGGCCACCGCGCTCGCGACGCCGCCGCGGTTCTTCACGATCGTCGGCGACGTCACCCAGGCCAACCGCGCCGAGGACTTCGCGGCGGTGGACGGCGCGCTCGCCGGGCTCGACGTGCCGTGGGTGCCAGTGCCGGGCAACCACGACTGGTACGACCTCGGCGCGGCGTGGCGCGCGCGGTGGGGCCCCGACGCCTACAGCTTCGACGTCGGGGCCGTGCACGTCGTGGTGTGGAACTCGTCGGCGCCGCTCGACGAGACGCTGACCTTCCTCCGCCACGATCTTGCCGAGGTGCCCGCGGCCGAGACGGTGATCGCGCTCGGCCACGCCCCGCCCGACGACGAGCTCGCGCGCGCGATGCGGGGGCTCGGCGTCGACGCGCTGTTCACCGGCCACTGGCACGCCAACCGCGTCGTCGATCACGACGGCCTGCCCGAGCTCAACACCGAGCCGCTGGTGATGGGCGGGATCGATCTCACGCCCGCCGGCTACCGCGTCGTCACCGCCCAGGCCGACGCGCTGGCGATCGCGCACCACGCCTTCGTCGACGCCCCGCTCGCGCGCCTGGTGTGGCCCGACGAGACGCGGTGCCACGCGGCGCCGCGCGAGCTGCTGGCCGCGGTCGAGGCCGGGCCGGGCGTGACCGCCGTGGGCGCGACGGTCGCGGGCCGCGCCCTCGCGCTGACCCGCGCCGGCGGGTGGCTGTGGCGCGCGCGCCTCGACCCGCTGCCCGGGGGCGCGCACGCGGTCGAGGTCGTCGCGACCGCGGGGACGCGCGAGGTCGGCCGGGTGCGCGCCGCGATCTCCGTGTGCGCCGACGCGCCCGACGCCGACATGGACGCCGACATCGACACCGGCGCCAGCGCCGACGCGTGGCCGCAGCACCAGGGCGGCCCCGAGCACGCCGGCGCGGCGCCGCGGGCGCCCGCGCTGCCACTGGCGCGCGCGTGGGTCGCCGCGGCCGGCGGCCACGTCCACGGCGGGCCGATCGTCGCCGACGGTCGGGTGTTCGTCCCGGTGCGCGACCTCGCGGCGGGCGACGGCGGCGGGCTGGTCGCGCTGGCGCTCGCGACCGGCGAGGAGCTGTGGCGCGCGCGCACCGCCGCGCCGGTGCGCGCCTCGGCCGCGGCCGCCGGCGGCGCGGTCGTGTTCGCGAGCGACGACGGCCGCGTCCACGCGGTCGAGGCGGCGACCGGCGTCGCGCGGTGGACGGTCGATCTCGCCGACGGCGTCGACCGCACCCAGGCCGCGCTGTGGGCGCCGCCCACGATCCGCGACGGCGTCGTCCACGTCGGGATCCAGCGGCGGATGGCCGCGCTCGACCTCGCGACCGGCGAGGCGGTGTGGACCGACGATCCGGCGCCCGACGGGATGTGGCTGGGCAGCGCGTCGGCGGTCGCGGTCGGCGACGCGCTCGTGCTCGGCGCGTTCAACCGCACGGCCGGCCTGATCGCGTGGGGACGCGACGACGGGCGCGTCCGGTGGCGCCTCACCTCCGACGCCGCGCGCGCGCTCCACGCCGCGCCGGTGATCGCCGGTGACCGCGCGTACGTCGGCAACGTGTGGGGCGAGGCGGTCGCGATCGATCTGGCGACGGGCGCGCCGGTGTGGACCCGGCCGCTGGTCGACGCCGGCCACGAGTGGGGCTACGCGATCACCGCCACCGCGGCGCTCGGCGGCGGCCGGCTGTTCGTCGCGACGCAGTGGGACCAGGTGCACGCGCTCGACGCCGCGACCGGCGCGATCCTGTGGTCGCGCGCGGCGCGGGTGGGTCCCTTGCGCACGGCGCACTACCGCGGCGTCCAGGCCGGGTACCAGGCGGCGCCGCTGGTCGCCGGCGACGTCGTGTTCGTCGCGGACACCTCGGGCCTGGTGCGCGCGCTCGACGCCGCCACCGGCGACGAGCGGTGGCGCCTCGATCTCGGCGTGCCCGTGCTCGGCGCGCTCGCGCTGGCCGGGGACACCCTGCTGGTGCCGACGTGGGACGGCGCGATCCACGCGCTGCGGCCGGCGCCCGCGCCCGCGCCCGCGCCGCGCCGCGCCCCGCCCCGCCCCGACGGCTGCGCCGGCGCCGGCGAGGTCCCCGCGGTCGAGGTGGTGCTTGCGCTCGCGGTGGCGGTCGTCGTCGGGCGGCGCCGCGACCGCCCGGTCAGGGGGCGGCCAGGCGCGCCGGGGTTGCGCGGGGCGTGAATCCCGTCGCAAGCTGATCCGTCGATGGGGACCATGACGCTGACCCGCGCGGCGCTCGCGCTCGTGTCCGGCCTGGGCGTGCTCGGCGCGGCGGCCGCGGCGCGCGCCGAGACGCCCGCCCTCGCCTGCCCGCTGTCGGAGGCCGGCTCGATCGAGGTCGACGGCATGCTCGACGACTGGCAGGGCGTGGCCGGCGCGCGCGCCGGCGGCAAGGACAAGGACACCAGCTTCGAGGTGCGGTGCGTCCACGACGGCGCCCGCCTCGCGCTCGCGTTCGACGTGCGCGACGACGTGCTCGTCCGGATCTACAACGCCAAGGGCAAGACGCTCGAGGCCGAGGACCGGCTCGAGGTGACGCTGCGGATCGACGGCGCGCCGCTGGCGCTCCGGCTGTTCCCCGGGACCGAGCGCTACGAGCCGCGCGTGCAGACCTACGCCGGCAAGTGGAAGGCCGCGCCGAAATGGCTCGTCGCCGAGGCGACGCAGCAGAAGCTCGGGTGGTCGTTCGAGGTCGAGCTGCCGCTGGCCAAGCTCGCCGGCTGGAGCAAGTCGGCGCCGGCGATCGACGCGGAGATCAAGTTCCAGGACGCTGACGCGGTCGAGGAGAAGCGCGTCCAGGACACGCTCGAGCACCACGTCGCGCTGTCGTTCGGCGACACCGCGCAGCTCGCCGACAGGTTCTTCAAGGAGACGCGGCTCAAGAAGAAGGACGTGACCCTCGACGAGCGCGCCGACCTCGACCGCGCCGCGCCCGGGGCCGAGCGCGTCGTCGCGGGGGGCAAGATCGTCGGCGTGATCGCCGAGACCTACGGCTACGTCGAGCTGCCGGTCGCGTCGCCGGCCGACGTCCTGAAGGTGCAGCTCGCCGACCTGCGCGGCGACGGCACGCGGGTGGTCGTCACCCACCTGCGCCAGCACGGCGGCGGCGGCAGCCGCGACGTCGTGATGGTGTGGGGCGCCTCCGGCGTCACGCTCGAGCCGCTGCTCACGGTCGAGGTGCGCAAGGAGGCCGACGGCAACAAGCTCGAGAGCCGGTGGACGCTGGCGCCGGCCGGGACGCGCCGCACCGGCAAGCTCAAGCCCAAGGGCAAGAAGAAGCTCGCCGGCGTCGACCTCGTCGTCGAGGCCGGCCCCGCCGTCGGCTGGGACGAGGACACGTTCGAGGAGGTCATCGCCGAGGACGCCGAGCCGATCCACCGCCCGTGGGACGAGGCGCGCACCGGCGGGGTGTGGTGGCTCGACGGCGACACGGTGCGGACGCAGGCGATCGGGAAGCCGCCGAGGAAGTAGCGCCGCCCGGCCCGGGCCACGGCGCGCCGGGCACTGCGACGCGGAGGCCCCTTGCCTTCGGCGCCCGGCCGCCCCATGGTTACGGGCGATGCGTGCGCTGGTGAGGCCTGCCCTCGCCGTCCTGCTCCTCGTGGGCGTGGGCGTGACGGCCGCGCGTCGCGCCGGCCGTGACGAGCTGGCGCAGTGCGCGGGTGACGTCGCCGCGGCGTGCGCGCTCGACGCGACCTCCGGCGGGCCGTGCCCCGGCACGGACGCCGCCGACGCGCCGCCCACGGCGCTGCTCGACGGCCACACCGCCCCGGCCCTCGCCGTCGAGATCCGCCAGGCCGCGCGCCCCGCGCACGGCGTGCCGGCGGTGCGCGCCACGGACGCCCTGACCGTCGCGCCCAAGACCTCGCCCCCGACCGCCTGAGCTGAGCCGTCCCGAGTCGTTCGTCCGCTCCGCTCTCGCTCCGTCGCCGGGCGCGCCACCGCGCCCTCGAGGTCCGTCATGTCCCGCTCCCCTGTCTCGCGCGGCGCGATGCGCCGCCTGATCACCAAGCTCGTCGTCGCCACCCTCGGCGTCCCCGCCGCCGCCGCCGCCAGCCCCGCCGAGGTCGAGGCCGACGGCGATCGCGACCCCGACGCGGTCGATGACGCCGAGGTCGAGGCCGCGCTCCACCTCGCGTCCGGCGACGCCGGCGGCGCCGGCGCCCACGCGCTCGCGATCCTGCTCGACCACATGCGGCCGATCGACGCCACCCGCGCCGCCGCGACCGCCGCGCTGTCGCCCCGGCTCGACGTCCGGCTCGCCGTCGGCGAGGCGCTGACGTGGTGCTTCCCGCTGGTGGGCGCCGACGTCGTGATCGACCACCTGTCGCGCGACGCGGACGCCGCCGTCCGGCTCGCCGCGGCGCGCGCCGCCCACGCCCGCCGGGGATCGATCGACGACCCGGCCGTGCTCGAGCGGCTCAGCGTCGACCCGGAGCCGGCCGTCCGCGACGCCGCGCGGCTCGCCCTGCTCGGGCGGTAGCGACCGGCCTGCCCGCCGCGGGCCCTCCTCGGCCGCGGCCCCCCGTGATATACGCGGGGCTCCAAGGAGACTGCATGCTGGAGACACTCGCCAAGGGCTTCCGCGCGGCCCGCCAGAAGCTCACGGGCAAGGCCGAGCTCGACGACGACGTCATCGAGGAGGCGCTCGGCGACGTCCGCCTGTCGCTGCTCGAGGCCGACGTCGAGTTCCGCGTCGTCAAGCGGTTCCTCGAGCGCGTCAAGGAAGCCGCGCGCGGCGAGCAGGTCCTGCTCAAGGCCAAGTCGCAGGAGTACGGCGTCAAGACGATCACGCCGGAGCAGGCGTTCATCAAGATCTGCCAGGACGAGCTGGCGAAGATGATGGGCCCGGTCGACACCGAGCTCCGCTGGGCGAAGAAGGGCCCGACGGGGATCATGGTGTGCGGCCTGCAGGGCTCGGGCAAGACGACCAGCGTCGGCAAGCTCGCCCGCTGGCTCGAGAAGACCCACGACAAGAAGCCGCTGCTGGTCGCCGCCGACATCTACCGCCCGGCCGCGATCGACCAGCTCAAGACGCTCGGCCGGCAGCTCGACATGCCGGTGTTCAACCTCGCCGGCAAGGATCCGGTGACGATCTGCCGCGAGGCCGCCGCCGAGGCGACGCGCCTGGGCCGCGACGTCATCCTCTACGACACCGCCGGCCGCCTCGCGATCGACGAGCCCCTGATGCAGGAGCTCGAGGACATCGACAAGGCCGTCCAGCCGGGCAACATCTTCCTCGTCCTGGACTCGATGACCGGCCAGGACGCGGTCAACGTCGCCGACACGTTCAACAAGCGGTTGAACCTCGACGGCGTGATCATGACCAAGCTCGACGGCGACGCCCGCGGCGGCGCCGCGCTGTCGGTCAAGGAGATCACGGGCAAGCCGATCAAGTTCCTGGGCATCGGCGAGCAGCTCGACAAGCTCGAGGAGTTCCGGCCGGAGGGCCTGGCGTCGCGCATCCTGGGGATGGGCGACATCGTCGGCCTGGTCAAGGACTTCGAGCAGGTCGTCGATGCGGAGAAGGCGGAGGAAGACGCCGTCCGCATGCTCAAGGGCAAGTTCGACATGCAGGACTTCCTCGAGCAGATCCGGCTGATCCAGAAGATGGGATCGCTCAAGGATCTGTTCGAGAAGCTGCCGTTCTTCGGCGGCAGCCTGCCCGAGGGCGTGAACCTCGACGACCGCGAGCTGATCAAGATCGAGGCGATGATCAGCTCGATGACGATGGAGGAGCGGGCCGATCCGCAGGTGTTCGTGACCACCTCGTGGGAGGAGTTTGCGGCGCAGTCGGGGCGCACCGCCAAGCGCCGCCGCGCCGACTTCGAGCCGTCGCGCGTCAAGCGGATCGCGAAGGGCTCCGGCCGCAGCGAGCACGAGGTCAAGGAGCTGCTCCAGAAGTTCGCGACGATGCGCCAGATGATGGTGCAGCTCGGCGCGTCGACGGGCCTGATGGGCAAGCTGCCCGGGTTCAAGCAGTTCAGCCAGATGAAGAAGCTGGCGAACATGGACCTCGGCGCGCTGATGGGCGGCATGGGCGGCGAGGCCGGCGCCGGCGCGGGCGGCCTGCCCGGGCTGCCGCCGGGGATGGGCCTGCCGGGCATGCCGGCCGGCGGGATCCCGGGGATGCCGGGCTACACCGCGCCCGGCACCAAGAACACGCCCGGCTCGATCCGCCAGGCGGATCGCCAGCGGATGAAGGACAAGCGCAAGGCCGAGAAGGCCGCGCGCAAGAAGAACCGCAAGAAGTGAGGTCGGCGATGCGCGCGCTCCTGGTCCTGTCGACTCTGAGCGCGCTCGTCCCGGCGGCGGCGTGCGGCGACAACGCGGCGGCGCCGCCGGTCGTGATCGACGGCGCCGACGTCACCGTGACGATCGAGCAGGCGCCGGCGCGGATCGTCGTCGTCCGCAAGGCGGACGGCGAGGTGATCTTCGACGGGCTGCCCGGCGGCGCGGTCGACGCGCCCACCGCGCCCCACGTCGCCGCGGCGTTCCGCGCGGCGACCGCGGAGGTCGAGACCCAGGTCGGCGCGTTCCGGTTCGCCGAGGACGCGGTCGCGCCGTGGACCGGCGTCGAGACGATCCAGGCGGTCGCGGGCGGAGGCCTCTTGCTCGCGGACGCCGACGGCGCGCGCCTGGGCACCGTCGCGGTCACGCTCGACGAGGCGCGCGGGCCGGGCACCCAGGTGACGATCCGGCTGACCGCCGCGCCCGGCCGCGGCGTCAACCGCACGTCGATCGCCGGCCGCTGCGCCGAGGACGAGCACTTCCTCGGCCTCGGCGGGCAGTCGTTCGACGTCGACCACCGCGGCCACACCGTGCCGCTGTGGGTCGAGGAGGACGGCATCACCAAGCGCGCCGACGACAGCTACGACGGCGTGTGGTTCCTCGCCGGCCGCCGTCACTCGACGCACACGCCGATGCCGATGATGCTGTCGAGCCGCGGCTACGCCGCCGCGGTCGAGTCCGACGCCCGGACGATCTTCGCGCTGTGCAGCGAAGGCGCCGCCGCCGGCGCCGACGACGCCGCCGACGTGCTGCGGCTCGAGACGTGGCACGACACGCTGGCGCTGCACCTGTTCGTCGGCGCCCAGGACCCCGACGACCCGCGCCAGACGCCGCTGCGCGCCTCGCTGGATCTGATGACGCGGTGGACCGGGCGGCGCCCGCCGCCGCCGCGGTTCGCGTTCGCGCCGTGGCTCGACGCGATCTACGGCCAGGACGAGGTCGCGCGGGTGGCGCAGCGGCTGCGCGCCGAGGACATCCCGGTCAGCGTGATCTGGTCGGAGGACTGGCGCGGTGGCAACGACGAGGGCACCGGCTACGTCCTCGAGGAGGACTGGACGGTCGACCGCGACATCTACCCCGACTTCGAGGACCTCGCCGCGACGCTGCACGACGACGGGTTCAAGTTCCTCGTCTACCACAACACGTTCATCGACGAGGAGGCCGACGTCTTCGAGGAGGCGCTGGCCGAGGGCCACGCGATCCACCGCGCCGACGGCACGCCGTACCTGTTCACGGGCGTCAAGTTCCGCCCGGCGACGATGCTGGATCTCACCAACCCCGCCGCGCGGACGTGGGCCAAGGACGTGATGGGCGAGGCCTACGAGCTCGGCGCCGACGGCTGGATGGCCGACTTCGCCGAGTGGCTGCCGCACGACGCGGCGCTCGCCTCGGGCGAGGACCCGATGCTCCACCACAACCGCTACCCGGTCGAGTGGGCGCGCCTCAACCGCGAGATGATCGACGCGCGCGCCGACGACGGCGTCGAGCGGCTCACGTTCATGCGCGCGGCGTGGCTGGGCAGCCAGCCGCTGATCGACGTGATCTGGGCCGGCGACCAGCAGACCGACTTCTCGGTCGGCGACGGCCTGGCGTCGGTGATCCCGATGGGGATCGGGCTGGGCCTGGTCGGCCTGCCCTACTTCGGCCACGACATCGCCGGCTACATGAGCCAGCTGACCGAGCCGACGACCAAGGAGCTGTGGCTGCGGTGGTGCTCGTTCGGCGCGCTGTCGCCGGTGATGCGCACGCACCACGGCCGCGACGCGCGCAACAACTGGAGCTGGGAGCGCGACGACGAGACGATCGCCCACCTGCGGCGGTGGGCGAAGATCCACATGCAGCTCGTGCCGTACCTCGACGCGATGGCGGCGCGGTTCGAGGCGACCGGCGCGCCGATCATGCAGCCGGTCGCGCTGGAGTACCCGGACGCGGGCGCGTGGGCGTGGACGACGACCGACCAGTACCTGCTCGGCGACCGCATCCTCGTCGCGCCGGTGATCGAGGCGGGCGCGACCAGCCGCGACGTGACGCTGCCCGAGGGCGCGTGGTACCCGCTGCTCGGCGGCGCGGCGATCACCGCGGGCGACGGTGGCGACACGATCACGGTCGCCGCGCCGGTGACCGAGCTGCCGGCGTTCGTCCCCGCCGGCGCGGTGCTGCGGCTGCAGGATCCGGACATCGACACGGTCGTGGCGGCGCCGGGCTCGCCGACGACGGTGGTCGACGGCGATCGCCCGCGGCCGATCGCCGTGGTGTGGCCGGGCACCGCCGACCACCCGTGGCACGCCGCGCTCGGCGCGTGGACCTGGACCGGACGCGAGCCCGCGCTCGACCCGCCGGCGTTCGCGACGATCGACGGCGACGAGGTCGCGACGACGGCCGGCGACGGCCACGTCTCGGTCGTGATGAGCGACTGCGCCAGCGTGACGTTCGAGGGCGGCGGCTCGTTCACGGACACGACGTGCGCCGGCGGCACCGTCGAGGTCCGCCTGATCGCGCCCTGACCCGAGGCGGCCGGGGGCCTGGGGCAGGCGCGCGCGCAGCGCGCGCGTCGGGGCAGCACCCAGGAGCCTCCGAAGGAGGCGTCCCCGGCCGCCGATCCTATCGATGCCGCCAGCGCAGGCGGACGACGTCGGCGAACATCCGCACGGCGTCGCGGCCGGGCGACACCTTGGACTCCTCGACGTGGCGCCACACCACCGGGACCTCGGCGACGCGGAACCGCCCGCGCGCGAGCACGAGCAGCTCGACGTCGAACGCGAACGCGTCGATCGTCAGCGCGCCGAACAGCGCGTCGGCGGCGGCGCGGGTGAACAGCTTGAACCCGCACTGGGTGTCGCGGACGCCGCCGACCGCCTGGGCCATCAGCGCGCGCACGACGACGTTGAACGTTCGCCCCATCGTCTCGCGCAGCCGGTGCTGGCGGACGCGGATGTCGCTGTCGGGCAGCGCGCGCGAGGCGATCGCGACGTCGGCGCCGGCGGCGAGCGCCGCCTCGAGCTTCGCCAGCTCCTCGATCGGCGTCGCGAGGTCGGCGTCGCTGAACAGCACGCGGTCGCCGGCCGAGGCCAGCACCCCGGCCTTGACCGCGGCGCCCTTGCCGCGGTTCGCCGGCTGGACGAGCACGCGCGCGCGCGCCTCGCCGCCGGCGGCGGCGCGCGCCACGTCCGCGGTGGTGTCGCGCGAGCCGTCGTCGACGACGATCACCTCCCACCGCCCCGCGAGGTCGGCGCGCCCGTCGAGGTACGCGATCACCCGCGCCACCGTGGGGCCGATCCGCGCCGCCTCGTTGTAGGCGGGGATCACGACGGACAGGGCGACGGCCGGCACGGGCGGCGACGATACCCGCCCGCGCGCGGTCATGCCAGCAGCGCCACCAGCGCCGCGAGCGCGAGCACGGCGATCGCGGCCGCGACGACCAGCGGCCACCGGCTCGGGGGCGCCTCGGTCACAGGGCGCGGCGTGCTCGCCGACGGGAACGCGACGACCGACGGCGAGCGAGCGAGGCTGCCGCGGGACGAGGCGGTCGAGCCCGTCAGGCCGGTCGGCGCCGACGACACCGTGGGCTCGCCGCTCGCCGCCTCGAGCTCGCGCAGGTAGCGCTCGGCCGGGTCGACCAGGCGCAGCCGGGTGGCGCCGGCCGCGATCAGCTCGCCGTCGCACACCATCGCCCCGGGCTCGACCAGCGGCGCCAGCACGCCCGCGACGATCGTGCCGTTCTTCGAGCCCAGGTCGATCACGCGCACGCCGTCCCACGTCCGGTCGACGGCGAAGTGCATGCGCGACAGGTCGGGGTCGAGCACCACCGCAGACGATCCCTCGCCGCGGCCGACCACGACGCGCCCGCCCGGCGGCGGCAGCGCGATCCGCCGGCCCGGCTCGGGGCCGATCTCGACGTGCAGCGCCGGCCCGCCGCTCGGCTCGCCGCCGAGCAGATCGCGCACCAGCTCGCGCGCCAGGCTGGCCGTGCGCTCGAGCCCCGCGGGGACCGCGTCCGGTGGGGCGGGCGCGACGGACAGCCGCCACCCGCCGATGACGAGCTCGGCCCCGCGCTCGAGCGGGACGCGGCGCGGCGGCGCGATCAGCGCGCCGCCGACGCGGAGCGAGGCGCCCACCGCCTCGACCTCGCACCGCTCGCCCAGGTGCAGGCGCGCGTGCTCGTACGCGACCTCCTCCTCGGCGAGCCGCACCGCGCACGTCACGCCGCGGCCGATCGTCACGACCGGCCCGGCGAGGTCGAGCACGCGCTCGCCGGTCCCCCGCGTGATCGCGATCCGCCACGCGCGCGTCATCGCGGCGCCCCCGGCGTGGCGTCGAGCCACCGCCACCGGCCGAGCGCGGCCAGCGCCAGCGCCGCCAGCCCGACGAAGAACGCCATCACCAGCGCGGCGTAGCCGGGCGGCTCGTAGCGCAGCACGACGCGCACCGTCCCCGCCGGGACCACCACGCCGCGCAGGTGGTAGTGCGCGCGCACCACCGGCGCCGGCGCGCGGCGGCCGTCGGCCGTGATCACCTCCGCGGTCCAGCCCGCGGCGTACGCCTCGTTGATCACGACGAGCCCGGGCGCGGGCGCGTCGACGTCGACGACGAGGGCGTTGCGCGCGAACGCGACCAGCCGCCCGTCGACCGGCGCGTCGACCGGCGCGTCCGGCGCCGCCGCGGGGAGCGCGTCGAGCCCCGCGACGTCGGGCTCGACCAGCGCGGCGGTGCGCGCCGACGGCGGCGACGCCGCGAGCGCGCCGAGCACGTCCTTGCGCGCGCGCCGCTCGACCGCGCCGTACCACCGCGCCACCGGCGCGACGTCGTCGAGCGCGACCACGCCGCGGACGCCCGGCGCGGTCACCGGCGTCGCTCCCGGCGGCGGCGCCTTGTGGCCGGCGAGGTAGCGCACGTTGAAGTGCGCGAGCAGCGCCGGCTCGCGCTTGCTCCGCTTCTCCAGCTCGACGTGGCGCTCGGGCTCGATCGGGTTGATGTAGCCCGACCACTCGCGCAGCTCGCCCAGGAACGCCATGTGGTACGGCACGGTCCCGCCGTACGGCGACGACATGTTGCCGACGTGGTAGCGCCAGTCGCGGTCGACGCCGGTCATCGCCGCGACGACGGCGGCGTGACGCGCAGGATCGGGGCGGCGCTGCAGGATCGCCAGCTTGAACGCGCCCGCCAGCCACAGGTCGCAGAGCACGATCGCGACCACCGCGCCGGCCGCGCCCGCGCGCGCCCACCGCGCCCACCGCGCCGCCGCCGGCAGCCACGCCGGCGCCGCCACAACCGCGAGCGTACCCGCCGCCAGCGCCCACCACGTCGGCCGCCACGCCACCGTCGCCGCCAGCCCCAGCCACGCCGCCGCCAGCCCCAGCCACGCCAGCCGGGTCCACCGCGCGCGCGCCGCGTCGCCCGGCGCGAGCAGCGCCGCGGTCGCGTCACCGGCGAGCACCGCCGCGGCCAGGCCGAACATCAGCTTGTGACGGTACGCGATGCGGAACAGATCGAACCCCGGCACGTGCTCGGCGAACCACGGCAACAGGTGGCCGTCGCGCCCGAGCGCGAGCGCCAGCCCGAGCCCGCCGACCAGCCACCACGCCGCGGCGCGCGCCCGCTCGCGCCAGCCGCGCGCGACCAGCAGCCACCACAACCCGCCGACCAGCGGCAGCGCGCCGACGTAGACGTCGGTCTGCCAGTTGGTGTCGAGCCCGGGCGCGACCAGCTCGCGCAGCTGCGACGTCTCCATCGCGCCGCCCAGCACGTAGCCGAGGCCGCGGTGGGCGCGCGGCGACTCGCTCACCGCCTCGCGCGCCGGCTGCCACGTCGCCGCGAGCAGCAGCAGCGCGAGCCCGCCGGCGACGAGCAGCCCGGGCCACGCCCGCCGCGCCAGCGCGGCGATCCCGCGCGGCCCGCCGGGCGCGGTCAGCGCGAGCGCGACGCCGAACACGGTGAGCGCCACCAGCCCGTAGAAGAACGACTGCGGGTGCCCGGCGGTGCCCATCAGCCACACCGCCGCCGCCAGCGCCGCCCCGCGCCGCGCCGACGGGTGCGCGACGAACCGCTCGAGCGCGAGCATCGCCCACGGGACGTAGAGGAACGGCCACAGCAAGGCCCCGTTCTTGTGGACCAGCAGCGGGCTGCCGAGCACGAACACCAGCGCCGCGACGACCGCGGCGGCGTGCGACCGCCGCCGCCACCACACCCACGCGTGCATGCCGGTCAGCCCGACGAGCAGGTTGATCAGCACCTTGGCCTGGATCAGCCACGGCCCGTCGCCGAACGGGACGCTGCCGAGCCACAACAGCCAGTTGACCGGCGCGAACAGCCCGGCCTGGACGTCGGCGACCGCCGGGTAGCCGCCGAGCGCGTACGGGTTCCACATCGGCCACTCGCCGTCGCCGAGCGCGTGGAGCTGGAACACGACGTCGGGCCAGTACTCGACGACGCAGTCCCAGCCGCTCATCTGGCCGCGCAGCCACACCCGCCAGAACAGCGCCGCGAGCAGCACGGCGTAACCGCCGACGATGGCGCTGACCACGAGGGCGCGGGTGCGCGGCGGGGACACGGGCGGCGGCAGTATATATGGTAAGTAGACAGGCCCTGCATGAGCGCCCGGAGCCGTCTGACCGCCGTCGGCCGATGGATCGCGCCCAGCGTGATCGCCGCCGCGCTCGGCGTCGCGGTGGCGGGCGCGGTCGAGAACGCCGACCAGGGCTACGGCGCGGTGGGCGCGATCGCCGCCGCCGGGTTCGCCGCGATGCTGGCGCTGCCGGCGTGCCTCGCCGGCGCGCTGGCGGTGCGCGGCCTGTGGGCGGCGTGGCGCCCGGCGCGGCTGGCGCCGGCGCTGGTCGAGGACGGCGGCGGCGCGCCGCGGCTCGCCGCGTGGGTCGTGTTCCTGACGCTCGGGACGCTGGTCCTCAGCTGGTCGGTGTTCAACGGCGTGCGCCTGCTGTCGCAGTGGACGACGTTCAAGGTCAACGTCGTCTCGCTCGGCGCGCCGATCTTCGCGATCACGGCGGCGCTGGCGCTCGCCGCGCTGTCGCGCCCGCTCGTCGACGCGCTGAGCGCCGGGCTGCGCGCGCTCGACGCGCGGCTGCGCCGCCGGCTCGGGCGGTCGCTGCTCACGCCCCGCGCGATCCTCGGCGCCACGCTGACCGCGGCCGCGGCCCTCGTCGTCGGCGCGTGGTTCCTCACGATCAAGCCGCGGATCGGACCGCTCGACGTCGACATCGCGCTGTACCCGGCGCTCGCGATCACGGTGACCGCGGCGGTCCACCCGGTGTGGCGGCGGCTGCGGCCGCGCGTCGCCGCGCTCGCCGCGCCCGCGGCGGCCGCGGCGCTCGCGATGATCGGCGGCGTCGTCCACGTCCGGCTCGACCGCCCGTCGCTGATGCTCGAGATCTGGTCGGCGCCGACGGTGGCGGGGCTGTCCGTCGAGACCGTGTTCGACGTCGACGTGCTGCGCTCGGCGGCGACGCTCGAGGCATACCGCCCGCGCCCGCGCCCGGGCGCGCCGCGCCGCGACATCGTGCTCGTCACGATCGACACGATGCGGTACGACCGCACGCCGCTGGCCAAGGGGCCGGCCTCGATGCCGACGTTGAAGCAGCTCGCCGAGCGCGCCGCGGTGTTCGAGCGCGCGTTCGCCCCGAGCAACGTCACGCGCCGGTCGATGCCGGCGATGATGCTCGGCGCGTCGCCGCCGCGGATCCGCGGCCGCGTCGTCGGCTGGGCGCTGCGCCTCGACCCGCGCCACGTCCCGCTCGCCGAGCGCTTCGCCGCCGCCGGCTACGCCACGGCGGGCTTCTTCTGCTGCGGCTCGTTCTGGGATCCGGACAAGAAGACCGGCTACTCGCGCGGCCTGGCGTCGATCACGATCGACCAGGACGGCGAGGTGCTCGCGACCGAGGCGCGCAAGTACCTCGAGGCGCGCTACGCCGCCGCGCCCGACGCGAAGGCCGCGGACGCCGCGGACGTCGCGCCGACGTTCACCTGGCTGCACTTCATCGAGCCGCACAACTGGATGAAGCGCAAGGACGCGCCCGACGCCGCCGACAAGGGCAAGGACTCGCGCCAGCGCCGCTACGACCGCGCGCTCGGCGAGGTCGACGGCTACCTCGCCGAGCTGGTCGCCGCGCTCGACGCGATCCCCGAGGCGCGGCGGCCGATCCTGGTCGTCACCTCGGACCACGGCGAGGGCCTGGGCGATCACGGCGCGCTCTACCACTCGTCGGACCTCTACGACTCCCAGCTCCGCGTCCCGCTCGTCGTCGCCGTCCCCGGCGTGCCGGCGCGCCGCATCCCCGAGACCGTCAGCCTGACCGACCTCGCGCCGACGCTGCTCGACCTCGCCGGGTTCGAGCCGCCGACGCTGCCCGACATGGACGGCCGGTCGCTCGCCGACCTCGTCACCGGCGCGCGCGCGCCCGACCCCGAGGGCGGGCTCGCCTACGCCGTGATGCTCAAGGACCGCTCGTCGTCGCAGGAGGCGTACGCGGTGGTGCGCGGGCGCCACAAGCTGATCGACGGCCCCAAGGGGATCGAGCTGTACGACCTGGTCGCCGACCCCAAGGAGGCGAAGAACCTCGCGGACGAGCAACCCGAGCTGCGGGCCGAGCTCGAGGCCGTGCTCGCCGAGCGGCGCGCCCTCGACGCCCGCCCGCCGTTCCAGCGGTGGGAGAAGCAGTGACGACGGCGCGCGGCGCGCGGCGCCGCGTGACGCCTCACAGGCAGCGCGCGAACGCGTCGAGCCCGCGCAGCTCGGCGTGGTAGGCGGCGTCGCGGTCCTCGACCTGCTCGAGCGTCACGCGCGCGGCCGTGCACTGCCCGTGCGCCGCGGCGCGCGCCGCCTGCCGCGCCAGCTGCAGCGTGCGCTCGTCGGTCGCGCGCGCCGGCAGCGCGATCGGCGCCGCGGCGGCGACCGCGGCAGGACCGATCGCGGCGACGCGCGCCTCGCGCTCGACCACCTCGGGGTCCTCGGGGCCGGCCTGGTGGACCTTGTGCGCGGCGTAGGCCAGGCCGATCCCGGCGGCGACGAGCGCGGCCGCGATCGGGTAGACCGGGCCATAGGCGTCGCAGCTGTTGTACTCGTCGGGCTGGCACCCGGCGACGTGCGCGAACGTGACGACGCCGGTCACGACCGACGCGGCGGACGCGACCGCGAGCGTGCCGGTGGCGACGCGCGTCTGCGCGCGCGTGGCGCACGCAGAGGTCGAGGCGAGCAGGGTGGCGGCGACGGCGACGAGGTGGAGGGAGTGGCGCATGGCGGTGACCTGGGAGGGAGGTATGCGAAGCGAGAGACCGGCGAGGCCGGTCGTGAGCACCGATAGAGCAATGGTCGGACCATTTCTCAAGTGACTGGAATGACAGGACGGCCAGGCCGCAGGCGCGCGGACGTTCACACGTCAGCGTGAACGCGGCGGTGGCAAGCCGCGGCAACCTCGGAGCGGGCGCTCGCGCGCGCGGCGCCGTCAGCGCGCGCCGGCCGGCGCGCCGGGGTTCGCGCCCGCGGCGGCCTCGAGCGCGGCCTTCGCCTCGCGCTCCTTGTACTGGTAGTAGCGGTCCAGGACCATCTGCAGGTACTTGCGCGTGTTCTTGTACGGCGGGACGGTGTTGCCGTACTTCTTCAGCGACCCGGCGCCCGCGTGGTAGCCCGCGATCGTCAGCACGAGATCGCCGTCATAGCGGTTGGCCAGCCAGCGCAGCAGGCGCGTCCCGCCGAGGATGTTCATCCGCGGGTCGAACACCTCGCTGATGCCCATGTCGACCTCGACCTCCGGCATGATCTGCATCAGCCCCCTGGCGCCCATCGACGACACCACGCGCGGGTCGTAGTCGCTCTCGACGTGGATCACCGCGCGGATCAGCGCGACCGGGATCTTGTACAGCTCGGAGGCCTCGAAGATGTACGCGTCGTACCGGCTGTACCGCTCCGGCGAGCGGTCGCGCGACGGCACGACGTCGCACCGCTCGCACCCGCCGCGGCTCGCCGACGCCTTGGAGCCCGGCGTCGGGGCCTCGTCCATCACCTTCTTCCACTTCGCCTTGCCCTTGCCGCGCGGCGGGATGTTGGTGAAGTGGATGACGCCCTCGTCGTCGGTCCAGCTGTAGATGTCGGCGGCGGCCGGGCGGGCGGCCACCGCCAGCGCGGCGGCCGCGGCGCCAGCCACGACGACGCCGAGCAACCAGGCGCGGGTGGCACGCATCGGACGCCAGGGTAACACCCTGGTAATGTCGCCGCCATGTCCGCGCCCGCGCCCCTCGAGACCGACTACCTCGTGATCGGATCCGGCATCGCCGGGCTGCACTTCGCGCAGCTCGCGAGCGCGCACGGCCGTGTCGTCGTCGTGACCAAGAAGGCGCCCGACGACACCAACACCAACTGGGCCCAGGGCGGCGTCGCCGCGGTCCAGGCCAGCGACGACTCGTTCGACCAGCACGTCGCCGACACGCTCGCGGTCGGCGACGGCCTGTGCGACCGGCGGATCGTCGAGCTCACGGTGCAGGAGGGGCCCGAGCAGGTCCGGCGCCTGCTCGACTACGGCGTGCGGCTGGCGCGCGGCGAGGACGGCGGGCTCGATCTCACGCGCGAGGGCGGCCACAGCCGCCGCCGCGTCGTCCACTACGAGGACATCACCGGCCGCGAGATCCAGCGCGCGCTGCTCGCCGCCGTCGCCGCGAACCCCAACATCACGATCCTGCAGGACCACATCGCGGTCGACCTGCTGTCTTTGGCCAAGTACGGCGGCGAGCCGGCGTGCTTCGGCGCCTACGTGCTCGACCGCCGCTCCGGCGAGGTCCAGACGATCGTCGCGCGCGCGACGGTGCTGGCGTCGGGCGGCGCCGGCAAGGTCTACGTCTACACCTCGAACCCCGACGTCGCGACCGGCGACGGCATCGCGATGGCGTACCGGATCGGCGCGGTCGTCTCGAACCTCGAGTTCGTCCAGTTCCACCCGACCGTGCTGTTCCACCCGCACGCCAAGAGCCTGCTGATCTCGGAGGCGCTGCGCGGCGAGGGCGGCAAGCTGCGCCTCGCCAACGGCGAGCGGTTCATGGACGCCTACCACCCGCTCGCCGAGCTCGGCTCGCGCGACGTCGTGGCGCGCGCGATCGACAACGAGATCAAGAAGTCGGGCGCCGACTCGGTGTTCCTCGACATGACCCACCTCGATCCCGACTTCGTGCGGGCCCGGTTCCCCAACATCCACGAGCGGTGCCTCGAGCTCGGCATCGACATGACCAGGACGCCGATCCCCGTCGTCCCGGCGGCGCACTACATGTGCGGCGGCGTCCGGACCGACGAGCACGGCCGCACGACGGTCAAGAACCTCTACGCGATCGGCGAGACGTCGTGGACCGGGCTGCACGGCGCGTGTCGCCTGGCGTCGAACTCGCTGCTCGAGGGCATGGTGTTCGCGGCGCGCGCGGCCGAGGACGTGCGCACGCTGCAGGCGCGGCGGCCGGCGCAGGTCGCGCCGTGGCAGTCGGGCCACGCGACCGACTCGAACGACGCGATCGTCGTCGCGCTGAACTGGGAGGAGATCCGCCGGTTCATGTGGAGCTACGTCGGCATCGTCCGCACCGACAAGCGCATCGACCGCGCGCGCCACCGCATCGAGCTGCTGCGCCAGGAGATCAAGGAGTACTACTGGGACTTCAAGATCGACTCGGACATCATCGAGCTGCGCAACCTCGCGCTGGTCGCCCACCTGATCATCGAGAGCGCGCGCCGGCGCAAGGAGTCGCGCGGGCTGCACTACACGCTCGACTACCCGAACAAGCTGCCCGAGGCGCGCGACACCGACCTGCAGCTGACCTACGGGCCGCCGGCGGCGTAGCCGGCGCGCTTCACACCACGGCTCGTCAACGAGCGTTCACGCTGGCCGGGGCGTTCGCGCGGGATTTCAGCCAGTTGCCGCGGCCGCACCCGGGCCCGCGGCGCTGGCATCGGGGTCGCAATAGCGTCCGGACAGCTCCGCGACGCTGTTTTAGACGGACGGCCACGCGTCAAGGAGGACCGCCGGGGCATGGTGCCCCGGCGGTTGCTTTTTTCGGCGGCGACCCGCGCGCGCCCGGTGCGCGACGGGCCCGCGCGCTCCCCTGGTGGTAGTGTCGAGCGCGATGCGTTCCGGGTCCCTGCGGGTCGTCGCGCTCGCCGCCTTCCTCGCCTCCGCGCTCGCGACGGCCGCGTGCGGCGGCGCCACCGGCCGCGGCGCGCCCGCCGCCGGCAGCGTGCGCGCGCTGGTCTCGGCGCTGCGCGCCGACGACGCGCGCGCGGCGTACGACCTGCTGTCCGCGGACGTCCGCAAGCAGATCAGCTACGACGAGTTCGCGCTGCAGTGGAAGCAGTCGAAGGCGGAGCGCGAGTGGCAGGCGCGCGTGCTCGAGGAGACGCTGCGCGGCGATCCGGACGTCGGCGAGCGCGCGCGCGCCAGCGACAACGACGGGCAGATGGGCGCGCGCGGGCGCGTGGGGCAGGCGGGGGAGCGGGTGTCGGCGCGGGGGTAGCCGTGGC